>CAZQPN010000281.1:0-1261 GCA_964595215.1 uncultured Rubrivivax sp.
ACCAGCACATCCTGATGGTGCTGCGCAACGTGCGACGCTTCTTCATTCCCGAGCACGCGCACGAGTACCCGTTCTGCTCGCAACTCGCGGCCGACTGGGACAAGCCCTGGCTGCTCTACGTCGCCGCGCTGTACCACGACGTCGCCAAGGGGCGCGGCGGCGACCACAGCGACCTCGGTGCGCGCGACGTGCGGCGCTTCTGCCGCGACCATGGCATCGCCGGCGACGACGCCGAACTGTGCGAGTTCCTCGTGCAGGAGCACCTGACGATGAGCCGCGTGGCGCAGAAGGAGGACCTGTCCGACCCCGAGGTCATCGCCCGCTTCGCGCAGCGGGTCGGCAGCGTGCGCCGCCTGACCGCGCTCTACCTGCTGACGGTGGCCGACATCCGCGGCACCAGCCCCAAGGTCTGGAACGCGTGGAAGGCCAAGCTGCTGCAGGACCTGTACCGCACCGCGCTGCGCGCGCTCGGCGGCGCGCAGCCCAACCTGCAGGCCGACATCGAGGCGCGCAAGCAGGAGTCGCGGCAGCGCCTGGCGCTGGCGTCGTCCCTGCCCGGCACCGAGGTGCCGCTGTGGCAGACGCTGGACACGCGCTACTTCCTGCGCCACGACCCGGCCGACATCGCCTGGCACGCGCGCGCGCTGTGGCGCCACATCGACGACACGCAGCCCGTTGTGCGCGCGCGGCCGTCGCCGGTCGGCGAGGGCCTGCAGGTGCTCGTCTACGCGCCCGACCGGCCCGACCTGTTCGCGCGCATCTGCGGCTACTTCGACGGCGCCGGCTTCAGCATCCTGGACGCACGCGTGCACACCACCGGCAAGGGCTACGCGCTCGACACCTTCCAGGTCGTCAGCACCCACCTCGTGGACCACACGCCGAGCGCCTACCGCGACCTGATCGCGCTCGTCGAGACCCAGCTGCAGCGCACGCTGGCCGCCGAGGGCGCGCTGCCCGAGCCGACGCGCGGCCGGGTCTCGCGCCGTGTGCGCTCGTTCCCGGTCACGCCGCGCGTCACGCTGGCGCCCGACGAGCGTGGCCAGCGCTGGCTGCTGACGGTCAGCACGAGCGACCGCTCCGGCCTGCTGTACGCGATCGCGCGCGTGCTGGCGAAGAACCACATCAACCTGCAGCTGGCCAAGGTCAGCACGCTGGGCGAGCGCGTCGAGGACACCTTCCTCGTCGACGGGGCGGCGTTGCAGCATGCGCGCGCGCAGCTGCGCATCACGGCGGAACACCAGCCCAGGTCGGGCGATGCTTC
>CAZQPN010000281.1:1271-4637 GCA_964595215.1 uncultured Rubrivivax sp.
TGCTCGACGCCGTGGGGCCGCAGGCATGACCCTGCCCGCCGCAGCCGGCACACGCCACACAGGCGGTCAGGACCCACGGTGAGCCTGAGCATCGTGCGCGTCGCCGATCTGGTGTCCGGGGCCGAACGCTTCGACACCGTGATCGACGCCCGCTCGCCGTCGGAGTTCGCCGAGGACCGCCTGCCCGGCGCGATCAACCTGCCGACGCTCGACGACGACGAGCGCCGGATCGTCGGCACCGTCTACAAGCAGAGCTCGGCGCTGGAGGCGCGCAAGCTCGGCGCCGTGCTGGCGGCGCGCCGCATCGCCGGCCACCTGGAGACGCTGCTGCCGGACAAGCCGCGTGAGTGGCGGCCGCTGGTCTACTGCTGGCGCGGCGGGCAGCGATCGGGCAGCATGGCGTGGTTCCTGTCGCAGATCGGCTTTCGCGCGGCGCAGCTCGAAGGCGGCTACAAGGCCTTCCGCGCGCTCGTGCGCGAGCAGCTCGAGACGCTGCCGGCGCCGCTGGCGCTGATCATCGTCGCCGGGCGCACCGGCAGCGGCAAGACGCGGCTGCTGCAGCGTCTGGCCACGCACGGCGAGCAGGTGCTGGACCTGGAGGCGCTGGCCTGCCACCGCGGCTCGGTGCTCGGTGCCCTGCCCGGCCAACCGCAGCCGTCGCAGAAGCACTTCGACACCCTGGTCTGGCAGGTGCTGCGCGGTTTCGACCCGGGGCGCCCGGTCTACGTCGAGAGCGAGAGTGCCCGCATCGGCGGCCTGCGCGTGCCCGAGCCGCTGCTGCAGCGCATGCGCACCGGGGCCCGCTGCGTGCGCCTCGCGATGCCGGACGCGGCGCGGGTCGAGCTGCTGCTGCAGGACTACGCCTTCTTCGCCGACGACGTCGACGGCTTCTGCGGGCAGCTCGACCACCTGGTCGAGCTGCAGGGCCGGGAACGCATCGTCCGCTGGCAGGCGATGGCGCGCGCCGGGCAGTGGGCGGCGCTCTTTGCCGCCTTGATGGCCGAGCACTACGACCCGCTGTACGAGCGCTCGATGCAGCGCAACTTCGCGGGCATCGGCGAGGCAGCGATGGTCGACGTACGCGACGGCTCGACGGCGGCGCTGGACGACGCGGTTCGGACGCTGCGGGCAATGGCTTGGCCGGCTTGATCGAGGTCAACCGGATGTCCGGCCGCCCCTGGCAGCATCGTCCGCGATGAGCCGCGCCTCCACCCCTGCCGACAGCCGGCGCATCGGTGTGCGCACCGTGCCGTGGAGCCGCCCGTGGCACTGGCTGGCGGCGGGGCTGATCGATCTTCGACGCTGCCCGCTGCCCGGTCTGGTGCACGGCCTGGCGTGCACCCTCTTCGGCCTCGCGCTCGTCGGGCTGGCCGGCCAGCGATTCTGGCTGCTGGCCGGGGCCTTCAGCGGTTTCCTGATCGTCGCGCCGGTCGTCGCCACCGGCCTGTACGCGGTCAGCCGCGCCCTCGAACGCGGCGAGCCGGCGACGCTGGCCACCGCGTTGTCGACCTGGCGGCCGCGCGACGGCCGGCTCGTGGCCTTCGGCTTCCTGCTGGCGCTGGCCGGCACCGGTTGGGTCGTGACCTCGGCCGGTCTGATCACCGGCTTCGCGCCGGCGCCGGTGCGCAACCCGATGGAGTTCCTGCGCGTCGTCGTGCTGGCGCCATCGTCGTGGCTGTTCGAGGTCTGGCTGGTGCTCGGCGGCGTGCTCGCCGCGCCGGTGTTCGCATCCAGCGTCGTGGCCATCCCGATGCTGCTGGACCGATCGGCCAGCGTGCCGACCGCGGTCTACACGAGCTGGCGCGTGGTGATCGAAAACCCGGTGCCGATGGCACTGTGGGCGTTGATCATCATGGCGGCGAGCGCGCTGGCCATCGCCGCCTTCATGGCCGCGCTCGTGATCGTCGTGCCGCTGCTGGCGCACGCGAGCTGGCACGCCTACCGGGACCTCGTCGACCCGGACGCGGGCTGAGGGGCCGGCGTGGCACCCATGCGCCAGACCGGCCCGACCCACCCTGCCTCGATCCGGCCCGGGAGCTGAACGATGTTCGGCTACACCGAGGAGCAGATCGCCTGGTTCGGGATGACCTTCGGCGTCGGCGCGTTCATGCTGTACATGGTCTTCATCGTGCTGCAGCTGGCGCGCGAGTCCAAGGCCGGCCGCTTCGGCACCTTCGTGCTGCTGCTGGTGCTGGGTTTCGGCCTGCTCGGCTTCGTCGCCAAGGGGCTGATCAAGTTTGTCATCGGCATCGAGGATTGAGCGGGCGACGCAGGCGGTGGCCGGTGCGCCTGGCCAACCCGCTCGGCCCACCGGGCCCGGGCGACGCACAATCGGCACGAAGGAGGCCATGCCCATGAACCGAATTCAGGCTCTGGCGCTGCGCGCCGCATCGGGCACGGCAGCATTGCTGCTCACCCTCCCATCGTCGGCCCAGATCGTCCGCCCCGGGCTGTGGGAGCACCAGTTCCAGATGCGGTCGACCTCGGGCCAGGTCGAGCAGCAGATGGCTCAGGCGCAGGCTCAGATGTCCAGGCTGCCGCCCGAGCAGCGCAAGATGATGGAGCAGATGATGGCCGGCATGGGCATGGGGCTCGGCGGCAAGCCCAACGCGGTCCGCCTGTGCCTGACGCCCGAGGAGGCGGCCAAGGCCGAGGTGCCCGTGACCGACGGCGACTGCACGAACACCGTGCTCGAACGCAGTGCCCAGCGCATCCGCGTGCGCTTCGTCTGCAAGGGACAAGACGCGGCCAAGGGCGAGGCGCAGGTCGACATCGAGAGCGACAAGGCCTACCGCACGCAGGCGGATGTGCGCGCCAAGGTGGACGGGCGGCCCGAGCAGATGAAGTTGACCGGCACGTCGCGCTGGCTGGACGCAGACTGCGGCACGGTCAAGCCGATGCGTCGCCCCTGAGCGGGCGCGCAGGCGGGGGGGCCGGCGAGGCGGCCCGCAAGACGCAAACGCCGGCCCCGGGCCGGCGTCTGTCGATCTGACTGGAGCCCGCTCCCGGAGGGGGCTGGTGGAGCCGAACGATGCCCCGAAGGGGTGAACCGCGGCTCCGCCGCGGTTCACCCCATGTGCAGGCCGCCGTTGCAGCTGAAGTCGGCGCCGGTCGTGAAGCCCGAGTCCGGGCCGGCGAGCCAAGCGACGACCGAGCCGATCTCCTCCGGCGTGCCCAGGCGCTTGACCGGGATGGTGGCAACGATCTTCTCCAGGATCTCGGGCTTGATCGCGCGGACCATGTCGGTCCCGATGTAGCCCGGGCTGACGGTGTTGACCGTCACGCCCTTGGACGCCACCTCCTGCGCCAGTGCCATCGTGAAGCCGTGCATGCCGGCCTTGGCGGCCGAGTAGTTGGTCTGGCCGG
>CAZQPN010000282.1:0-4636 GCA_964595215.1 uncultured Rubrivivax sp.
GAGCGTCGCGCCATGCACGTCGGCGCCGGCGAAGAGATCGTAGCGCCACTTCTTCCACTGGCCGGCGCGCAGCCAGTGCTCGCTCTCGGTCATGCGACGCGCCGCGGCCATCATCAGCGCGAAACCGAAGTCGGCCGTGGTCTCGGTCAGGACATCGGGCGTGTTGGTGGCCAGCACGCCGCGGGCGTCGAAGGCGGCGATGTCGAGGTTGTTGTAGCCGACCGCCATGTTGGCGACCACGCGCAGCTGCGGGTGGTCGTCCAGCACGGCGGCGTCGATGCGCTCGCTGCCGGTGGTCAGCGCGCCGGCCTTGCCCTTCAGCCGCGCACTCAGCTCGGCTGGCGACCAGACGGTATCGTCGGGGTTGGCCTCGACGTCGAAGTGGGCGCGCAGCCGCTCCAGCGTCTCGGGGTAGATGGCGCGTGCCACCAGGATGGCGTGGCGGTCGGTGGGCATGTCGGCGTGTCTCCTTGTCGTGGTGTTCGATCGTGGTCGGGCGCGCGATTCACCCGATGAAGGTCGCGAAGGTCTCCACCGGCGCGCGCTCGGTCTTGAGCCGGTTCTCGACCGCCTCCGGATCGGCCCACCCCAGCGACAGGCCGCAGACCACCATCTCGGTGTCGGGCAGGCCGAGCTGCTCGGCGATCACGCGGTGGAACTGGGTGAACGCCGCCTGCGGGCAGGTGTCCAGCCCGCGCGCCCGCGCGGCGACCATGATGTTCTGCAGGAACATGCCGTAGTCCAGCCAGCTGCCCTGCCGCAGGATGCGATCGATGCGGAAGATCATGCCCACCGGCGCGTCGAAGAACGCGTAGTTGCGCCCATGCTGCGCATGCATGCGCGCCTTGTCGGTCTTGCCGATGCCGAGCAGCCCGTACAGGTCCCAGCCGACCTTGCGCCGGCGGTCGATGTAGGGTGGCGCCCATTCGGTCGGATAGTAGGCGTACTCCTCGGTGTGGCGGGCACGTTCGGCCGGGTCGTCGTAGGCGGCGCGGATACGCGCACTGAGGTCGGACTTCGCGCGTCCGGTCAGCACCGTGACCTTCCACGGCTGGGTGTTGGTGCCCGACGGTGCGCGCGCAGCCACGCGCAGGATGTCCTCGATGGTCTCGCGCGGCACCGGCGTCGGCAGGAAGGCACGCACCGCGCGGCGAGAGGTGATGGCGGCGTCGACCGCGGCGATGCTGTCGGGCGTGAGGCTCATGTGGCCGATTGTTCCATCGACGTGGCCGGTCGGCGCGCGGCGGCCCAGCCGACCCAGCTGTCGAGGGCCAGCGCCAGCGTCGTGCGCTGCAGCGCCACCGTCGTCGCGATGTCGCGGCCGTAGCCACCGGCCATGCTGACGGCCACCGGGACGCCGCGCGCGCGCAAGGACTCGAAGACGCGGCGGTCGCGCTCGGCCAACCCGGCGGCGGTGAGCTTCAGACGGCCGAGGCGGTCGTCCTCGTGCGGGTCGGCACCAGCGAGGTAGAAGGCCAGGCCGGGCGGCGCGTCGGCGTGGCGGGCCCAGGCCGCGTCGAGGGCGGCATCGAGTTCGGCCAGATACGCGTCGTCGCTGCAACCGTCGGGCAGCGCGACGTCGAGGTCGCCGCGCTCCTTGCGCGCCGGAAAGTTGCGCTCGCCGTGCAGCGACAGCGTGAACACCGTCGGGTCGTCGGCGAAGATCGCCGCGGTGCCGTTGCCCTGGTGGACGTCGAGATCGATGACCAGCACGCGCAGCAGCCGGCGCGGTCCCCGGTGCGGGTGCCGGTGCCACTCGGCCTGCATCAGCCGCGCCGCCACCGCGACGTCGTTGAAGACGCAGTAGCCGCTGCCGCGGTCGGCGTAGGCGTGGTGGGTGCCGCCGGCGAGGTTGGCGGCGACGCCCTCGTCGAGCGCCACGCGTGCCGCCGCGATCGTCGCGCCGACCGACCGGCGCGCGCGCTCGGCCATGCGCGGCGACCACGGAAAGCCGATCTCGCGCTGCTGCGCGGGCGTCAACAGGCCCTCGGCCACGGCGGCGATGTAGGTCGGCGTGTGCGCCAGCGCCAGCTCGCCGTCGCTGGCCGGCGGGGCCTCGTGCACGCGCACCGCGGGCAGGTCGCGCGCCACCGCGTCACGCAGCAGCCGGTACTTCGGCATCGGGAAACGATGCCCTTCGGGCAGCGGCAGCACGAACTGGTCGGAGTGGAAGACCTGCATGGCGTCCGCGATTGTGACCGGCTGGGGATGCCTCCCTAGAATGTTGCACTGCAACAAAAAAGGCTTGCATGCTTCGCCCGGGTGCCTATACTTGCGATCATGCTGCAGTGCAACAAAGGTGCTGCAAGCGAGTCCCGAATCCCTTTGTTCCCCGCCCTACCTGATGGAGATGCACATGACCCCCTTCACCGCTGAACAGCTGATGGCCGCCCACAAGGCCAACATCGAGACCCTCTTCGGCCTGAGCAACAAGGCCTTCGAAGGCGTCGAGAAGCTCGTCGAGCTGAACCTGCAGGTCGCCAAGACCGCGCTGGCCGAAGCCGCGGAGACGACCCAGGCCGCGATGTCTGTCAAGGACGCGCAGGAACTGATGGCCCTCCAGGCCGCCATGCTGCAGCCGGCCGCCGAGAAGGCCGCCGCCTACAGCCGCCACCTGTACGACATCGCCGCCGGCACCAACGCCGAAGTGAGCAAGGTCGCCGAGGCCCAGATGGCCGACGCGCAGAAGAAGATGCTCGCCGTCGTCGACACCGCGGTCAAGAACGCCCCCGCCGGCACCGAGAACGCGGTCGCGCTGGTCAAGTCGGCCGTCGCCGCAGCGAACAACGCCTTCGAGAGCGTTCAGAAGGCCACCAAGCAGGCCGCCGAGGTCGCGGAAGCCAACTTCCAGGCCATGACCAACACCGCGGTCAAGGCTTCGCAGACCGCCGCCAAGACGAGCCGCCGCGCCGCCTGACGGTTGTTGAAGGACGGCCGCGCGGAACCATCGCGCCGCCATCCGCTCCAATCGATGCCTGCGCGCGTGGCGTGCAGGTCTTTGATGGGAGTTGTCTGTGGGACCAATCCCTCTCTTGGTTCCTTCGGCCCGGCACTGCCGGGCCGTTTCTTTTGGGCTGACCCACAGCCCACCGAAACCCCGCTCGACGGGGTTTTATTTCTTTCAGTGATGATGAACTGATTATTATGTAGTTCACAGGCATATGCGCGCTGCCTAGAGTGCCGTCGAGCGCCCCACCCGGGGCAGCTGCCTCACTGACGCCGCGCCATGTACCGCTACGACGAATTCGACCGCCAGACCGTGCGCCAGCGCGCCGCCCAGTTTCGGGACCAGCTCGGACGCTGGCAGCGCGGCGGGCTGAGCGAGGCGCACTTCCGGCCGCTGCGCCTGCAGAACGGCTGGTACGTACAGCGCCACGCGCCGATGCTCCGCGTCGCGGTGCCCTATGGCGCGCTGTCGGCGCCACAGTTGCGCACGCTGGCGCGCATCGCACGCGAGTTCGACCACCAGGACGCTGGTCGGCCGAGCGAGCGCGGCGGCTTCGGCCACTTCACGACGCGCCAGAACCTGCAGTTCAACTGGATCCCGCTGGCGCGTGCCGCCGACGTCATGGACCTGCTGGCCGATGTCGACATGCATGGCATCCAGACCAGCGGCAACTGCATCCGCAACATCACGTCCGACGCCCGGGCCGGCATTGCGCCCGACGAGGTCGTCGACCCCCGGCCCTACTGCGAGATCCTGCGCCAGTGGAGCACGCTGCACCCGGAGTTTTCCTTCCTGCCGCGCAAGTTCAAGATCGCGGTCAGCGGTGCGCGCGAGGACCGTGCCGCCATCGCTTGGCACGACATCGGGCTGCAGCTCAGGCGTGACGGCACCGGCGCGGTCGGCTTCGCCGTCCTCGTCGGCGGCGGCATGGGACGCACGCCCCTGATCGGGCGCGACGTCTCGCCCTTCGTGCCCTGGCAGCAGATCCTCGTCTTCCTCGAGGCCATCGTGCGCGTCTACAACCTGTACGGCCGACGCGACAACGCCTACAAGGCGCGCATCAAGATCCTCGTGAAGGCCGAGGGCGAGCGCTTCGTCGACGCCGTGCAACATGAGTTCGCCGCGCTGCTGGCCTCTGGCGCAGCCCACGAGATCCCGCAGACCGAGCTCGAGCGCGTGAGCGCCCACTTCGTCGAACCGGCCGGCCTGCGTGACCACCGCACACCCGCCCCGCTGCGCGACGACCTGCCGCCGGCCTATCTGCATTGGCTAGAGCGCAACGTGCACGCGCACCGGCTGCCCGGCTGCCGCGCGGTGACGCTGTCGCTCAAGCGCGCCGGCCAGCCGCCGGGTGACGTGACGGCCGACCAGATGGACGCCGCGGCCGACCTCGCCGAGCGCTTCAGCGCCGGGGAACTGCGCGTCACGCACGAGCAGAACCTGCTGCTGCCCTGGGTACGCCACGAGGAGCTGCCGGCGCTGTGGGCGGCGGCACGCTCGGCCGTCTTCGCGACGCCGAACATCGGCCTGCTGACCGACCTGATCGCCTGCCCCGGCGGCGACCTGTGCGCGCTCGCCAACGCGCGTTCGATCCCGGTCGCCGCCGCCATCCATGCGCGCTTCGACGACCTCGACGAGCAGCACGACATCGGCGACATCGACCTGCACCTGAGCGGCTGCATCAACAGC
>CAZQPN010000283.1:0-4628 GCA_964595215.1 uncultured Rubrivivax sp.
TCGGCGAGAGCATCGGCATGGCGGCCGAGGTGGCGCACGGATCCTGCACCGACCTGCCGCCGGCGCGACGCTGACGCCGCGTGGGGGCGAACGGCGCCGCGCCCGTGCCGGCGTCCACGAAAAAGGGGCCCGCACAGGGCCCCTTTGCTTGCAACTCGCGGCGCCGGTCGGGCGCGCGGGTGCCTCTTCAGGCCTTCTTCGCGTAGGCGCTGCACCAGCCCTTGTTGGCCACCTGCTTGCCCGGGAAGATCGCGCAGCCGGCGGCGGCGTCGGTGGGCTTGCCCTGCCACAGCGCGCAGTTGCTGCAGATCTGGCCGGCGGCGTACTGCTTGTACTTGGCCTTGTCGACCTTGGTGGCGTCGGCGACATAGCCCAGGGCCTTGGCCTGGGCGTCGTTCTCGTCGACCATCGCCGCGGTCGCGGCGCGGCTGGCCAGCAGTGCGGCACCGGCCATCGGGACGATCTGGATGAAGCGGCGGCGGGAAGTGGTCATGCGTTTGTCCTTTCGGTGGTGGCAGGCGCCTCGGGCGCCCAGAGCAGAGAACGCACGAGTCTAGGCCGCGGATGACACGGCCATCGGCCGGCCCGATGGATCGACCTGCAGCGCAGTCAGCTGCTCATATCGAGACGCAATCTCATTCGCGCTGCGAGGTCCGACCGTCGCTGGCGACGCGTGCCGCAGGGCGCTGCGGCGCGTTCACCGGATGTCGCCAACGTGCAGCTCGAACCGGCCGCGCGCGCGATCGGCGAAGAAGTGCACCAGCGTCTCGCGCACGGTCCGGAAGGCGATCTGGTCCCAGGGCACCTCGTGCTCGGCGAACAGCCGGGCCTCCATCGTCTCCGGCCCGGGATCGAAACGGTCGTCCAGCAGTTGGGCGCGGTAGAAGAAGTGCACCTGCCCCACGTGCACGACGTTGAGCACGGTGAACAGCCCTGCCATCTCGATGCGTGCGCCGGCCTCCTCGTCGGTCTCGCGCCGCGCGCCTTCCTCGGTCGACTCGCCGAGTTCGAGGAAGCCGGCCGGCAGCGTCCACAGGCCCCGTCGCGGCTCGATGGCGCGCTTGCACAGCAGGACGCGCTGCTCCCACACCGGCACCGTGCCGACGACGTTGATCGGGTTCTCGTAGTGGATCTCGCCGCAGGCGTTGCAGATCGCGCGCTCGCGATTGTCGTCCGCCGGGACGCGGTAGGCCGCCGGCGCGCCGCACAGGCGGCAGTGTTTGATGCGACGTGCGGCCAGCATGGCGGCAGTGTAGCGGCGGGTCCTGCGTGGCATGATCGACCGGTCTTGCCGCCAGGAGCCTCCTTCATGCGCCTCGTCTTCGAGCCCGCCCCGACCGTCACCGTGCCGGTGCTCGGCGGCGGCGACTTTCCGGTCCACCGCATCTACTGCGTCGGCCGCAACTACGCCGAGCATGCGCAGGAGATGGGCTTCAGCGGCCGCGAGCCGCCGTTCTTCTTTCTCAAGCCGGCCGATGCCGTCGTCCCCGTTCCGCGTGGCGAGACCGGCCGCATGGCCTACCCGCCGCTGACGAACGACCTCCACCACGAGGTGGAGCTCGTCGTCGCGATCGGGGCCGGCGGCCGCGACATCCGCGCCGCCGACGCGCCGTCGCACATCTGGGGCTACGCCGTCGGGCTGGACATGACGCGGCGCGACCGTCAGTCAGAGATGAAGAAGGCCGGCCGGCCGTGGAGCATCGGCAAGGGCTTCGACCAGTCGGCGCCGATCGGCCCCATCGTCGCCAAGGCCGAAACCGGCGAGCTGCAGCGCGGGACGATCACGCTCGACGTCAACGGCGCCCCCCGCCAGCGCGGCGACCTGTCGGAGCTGATCTGGAGCGTCAACGAGACCATCGAGCAGCTCAGTGCCGCCTGGGAACTCAGGCCGGGCGACCTGATCTTCACCGGCACGCCGGCCGGCGTCGGTGCCGTCGTGCGCGGCGACGTCATGGACGCGCGCATCGCCGGTCTGCCGGACCTGCGCGTCGAGGTCGTGTGACGACACGCCTGGCGCTGCGGCCACCTGCCGCGCGACGCCCGGACCTGCAGCGGCGGCGCGGGGCCCTCTCTTCGCGGAACTGACGTTGGAGCTCTACCACTATTTCCGTTCCTCGGCCTCCTACCGTGTGCGCATCGCGCTTGCGCTCAAGGGGCTGACCTACGATTACCACGCGGTGCACCTGCCCAAGAACGAGCAGGTCGCGGAGTCCTACGCCAACGTTTCGGCCTCGCGTCTGGTGCCGCTGTTGAAGCACGACGATGCGGTGCTGACGCAGTCGCTGGCGATCATCGAGTACCTCGATGAGACCCATCCGACGCCGCCGCTGCTGCCGTCCGACCCGGTCGAGCGGGCGCGCGTGCGGGCGATCGCGATGGACATCGCGTGCGAGATCCATCCGCTGAACAACCTGCGCGTGCTGCGCTACCTCGTCGGTCCGCTGAAGGTCTCGGAGGACGACAAGAACCGCTGGTACCGGCATTGGGTCGAGACCGGACTCGAGGTGGTCGAGCGCCATCTCGCGGCGCGGCCGTCTCGCTTCTGCCACGGCGATGCGCCGACGCTGGCCGACTGCTGCCTGGTGCCGCAGATCTTCAACGCCCGGCGCTTCGACTGCCGGCTCGACCACGTGCCGAACGTGATGCGCGTGCACGAGGCCTGCATGGCGCTCGACGCCTTCGAGCAGACGCGGCCGGAGCGCTGCCCCGACGCCGCGTGACGGTCGGGGCCGCGTGATGGCCGACGCCACGTGATGGCAGCGGTGGCGACCGAGACGCTGGCTCCGGCGCAGGGCTGGCCGGCGGCGGCTGGCGCCCTGGCCAGCACGCGCCACGGTGGTGTCAGCGTCGGACCCCATGCCTCGCTCAACCTCGGCGTGGCCGTCGGGGACGACCCGGTGGCGGTGGCCGAGAACCGGCGGCGCTTCGAATCGATGCTGGCCGACGCACGCCCGGTGTGGCTGCGTCAGGTGCACGGGGTCGACGTCGTGCGGCTGACCGCGGCCGACCGCGACCGGCCGGCGGGCGAGCCTATCCAGGCCGACGCCGCGTGGACCGACGTTCCGGGCATCGCCTGCACCGTCCAGGTGGCCGACTGCCTGCCGGTGCTGTTCGCTGCGCCCGAAGGCCGCGCGGTGGCGGCGGCGCATGCCGGCTGGCGCGGGCTGGCCGGCGGCGTGCTGGAGGCCACGCTGGCGGCGCTGTGCGAGGGCGCGGCCTGCGCGCCGTCCGACGTGCATGCCTGGCTGGGGCCGTGCATCGGGCCGGCGCATTTCGAGGTCGGCGCCGACGTGCTGCGCGCGTTCGGAGTCGATCCCGAGGGCGCCGGCCACACCTCGCGCGACGCTGCGCGCCTGTTCCGCGCCCGCACGCGCGCCGACGGCAGCCCCGGCTGGCTGGCCGATCTGCCGGCGTTGGCGGCCGCCCGCTTGCGCGCCGCGGGCCTGACGGCGGTCAGCGGCGGCCGCTGGTGCACCGTCTCCGACGCGTCACGCTTCTTTTCGTACCGGCGCGACGGCGTCACGGGGCGGCTGGCCGCCGCCGTCTGGCGGCGCGGGCGCTGACCCGTCGCCGGCCGGGTCCGCCGTCCCGGCCCGTTCGGCCCGTTCGGCCCGTTCGATCGCCACGCGCGCGCGGCGCCGGTGCGGTGCACCCATGATGTACAGCACCACGACCACCGGCAGCGCGCCGTACAGCACCAAGGTGAAGAAGGCGCCCAGCACGCTGCCCTGCGGGGACAGCGCCTCGGCCAGCGCCATCATCACGACAACATACAGCCAGGCGATCGCGACGAGGTACATGGCAGGGGGATCATCCCGTAAAATGGCATTGAATTTCGCAAAGCGGTATTTTCTGTCAAGGGCGGGTAAGCGATCGGGCGTAAAAAGCAGGCTTGGCCCACGTCCCGAGCCGACGAGCCGAATGCCGACCGGGCGACCCACAGGAGACCACACGTGAGCAGCAAGCGTAAACCGGCGGCCGTGCAGCCTGCCGAGCAGGCCGGTGCATTCGGTGCCGCCGTCGGGGACATGTTCAAGGCCTTCAGCGGGCTGAGCCTGCCCGTGCAGCAGCTCGGCGGCCTGCAGGGCGACTACCTGACGCAGGCCACCGAGATCTGGAACCAGACCCTGCGGCGCCTGAATCCCGAGCAGGCGGCCGAGGCCAAGCCGCTGCCCGACCGCCGGTTCGCCAACGACGCCTGGCGCGACAACCCGGCCGCCGCCTATGCGGCGCAGATGTACCTGCTCAACGCCCGCACGCTGATGCAGATGGCCGAGTCGGTCGAGGGCGATGCCAAGACCAAGGCGCGCATCCGCTTCGCCGTCCAGCAGTGGGTGGACGCGACCAGCCCGAGCAACTTCCTGGCCTTCAACCCGGACGCGCTGAAGAAGGCCGTCGACACGAAGGGCGAGAGCATCGCGCAGGGCATGAAGCACCTGCTCGAGGACCTGGGCAAGGGCCATGTCTCGCAGACCGACGAAAGCGTGTTCGAGGTCGGCCGCAACGTCGCGACGACCGAGGGCAGCGTCGTGTTCGAGAACGAGCTGTTCCAGCTCATCGAATACAAGCCGCTGACGGCCAAGGTGCACGAGCGGCCGATGCTGTTCGTGCCGCCGTGCATCAACAAG
>CAZQPN010000284.1:0-4615 GCA_964595215.1 uncultured Rubrivivax sp.
GCCGAGACCGGCCACCTGTGCCTGGCCACGCTGCACGCCAACAGCTCCAACCAGGCGCTCGACCGCATCATCAACTTCTTCCCCGAGGAGCGGCGTGGGCAGCTGCTGATGGACCTGTCGCTCAACCTCAAGTCCATCGTCAGCCAGCGGCTGCTGCCGCGCGAGGAAGGCCGGGGTCGCATCGCCGCGGTCGAGATCATGCTCAACACGCCGCTGGTGTCGGACCTCATCTTCAAGGGCGAGGTCAGCGAGATCAAGGAGCTGATGAAGCGCTCGCGCGAGCTCGGCATGCAGACCTTCGATCAGGCGCTGTTCGACCTCTACGAGAACCACGACGTCAGCTACGAGGACGCGCTGCGCAACGCCGACTCCGTCAACGACCTGCGCCTGCAGATCAAGCTGCACAGCCAGCGCTCGCGCAGCGCCGACCTGTCGGCCGGGACCGAGCACATGAGCGTCGTCGGGATGGAGCGCAACTCGTCGCTGCTCTGATCCGGCGCCGCGGCGCCGATCGCAGCCGGCCGGACGGGTGGCCGCGCCGCTCGCCTACTTCTGAGGCGTGAGCTGCAAGGCCTTCAGCTCGTCTTCGGTCAGGATCTCGAACACGCGCACCACCTTCTGCACGCCGGGCACGCGGCTGGCGAGCGACGACGCCCGCTCGGCCTCGCGCTCCGTCACGCGCCCGAGCAGGTACACGGTGCCGCGCTCCGTGACGACCTTCACCGCGTTGGCGAAGACGTCCTTGGCGTCGATGAAGCTGGCCTTGACCTGGGTCGTCAGCAGCGTGTCGTTGCTGCGAGAGGTCAGCGAGCTGTTGCCGGCCACGGCCAGTTCGTTGACGACCGAGCGCAGGTTCTCGATGCCGAGCATCGCCGCCTCGACGCGGGCGCGCTCGCCGGCGTCGGGCACCTCGCCGGTCAGCAGCAGCACGCGGTTGTAGCTCGTCACGTTGATATGGCCCAGCGTGGCGAGCGAGCGCACGCGGTTGGCGGCCTTGATCTCGATCGCCTGGTCCTCGAACTGGGCTCCGCCGGTGCGGCGATCGGTGGCAACGAGCACGCCGCCGACCATCGCGCCGCCGAGGATCAGCGGCGCGCAGCCGGGCAGGGCGACGAGGGCGGTGCAGGCCGCGGTGGCGGCGAGCAGCGTGCGGGTGGCGCGTTGGCGCAGGTGGGTCATGCGGGGTCCAGTTCTCCCATCAGTTGCAGGTCGACGGCGTCCGCCAGCGCGTGCAGCACGAGCAGCTGCGTCTCGCGCACGCGGGCCGTCCGCTCGTGCGGGACGGTGATCAGCACGTCGGTCTCGGCCAGCGACTGGCGCCAGGGCGGCTGCGCCCCGGCCAGCGCGACCACGGTCATTTCCTTGTCGTGCGCCGCCGCGAGTGCCGTCGCGGCGTCCGGCGGCGTGCGGCCGTCGTCGATCAGCAGCAGCACGTCCCCCGGCAGGCCGAGCGCGCGTACGCCGGACGCGAGGGCGCCGCGCGGCAGTGCCAACGCCGCCAGCGGCGGGCGCTCACGCTCGTGCCCCTCGACGCACAACTCGGCGAATGCGGGCGCCAGCACGCTGCCGCCGACGAGCACCTTGCCACCGGATGTCAGGCAGCCCAGCAACGCTTGGGCGGCCTCGGCGAGCGGCCGCGCCAGGGGCTCGGCCGCCTGGTACAGCAGGTCGGCGCTTTCGAAGAACTGCTGCTGTATGCGCTGCTCGAGCATGATCACGGATCATATGACACGGTCCGGTGGCAGCCGGTTCCATGGCGGCAGGCGATTCAGGTCAGCGCCGTCGACAGGCAGATGGCGTCTGATACGCCATGCCGTCGCGCGGCATCACGCGCCGAACGCGCCACGCAGCCACTCGAGGCGCCCGCCGTCGATGGCGACGACGTCGAAGCGGCACGGCGGCTGACTGGCGCAGCGCAGCAGGTAGTGCTGCGCCGCGAACACCAGGGCGCGCTGCTTGGCCGTGCCGATGCTTGCCGCCGCACCGCCGTGCGCGGCCGACGCGCGGGCACGCACTTCGACGAAGACCAGCGTGCCGTCGGGTTCGCGCAGGATCAGGTCGATCTCGCCACCGCGCGCCCGGGGACCGCGCGCCACCCGATAATTGCGCTCGACGAGCGCGAGGCCATGTGCGCGCAGGTGCTCGAGCGCCATCGTCTCGGCGGCGTCGCCGGCGGCCTTGCGGCCCCCGGGCCCGTCGTCACTGCCCCCACCACCGGACGCCCGCCGCGTGAGCATGCCTTCCTCCCTGATCCTGCAGGCCGCCGCCGAGGCCGCGGCATCGCAGCAGTATCCCGCAGGGGCGCTGTACGTGGTGGCCACACCGATCGGCAACCTGGCCGACATCACGCTGCGCGCGGTGCACGTGCTCGGCCTGGTCGACGTCGTCGCGTGCGAGGACACGCGGATCGGCGGCGCGCTGCTGGCGCACCTGGGACTCAAGCGCATGCTGATGACGCTGCACATGCACAACGAGGCACGCGCCGCCGAGCAGGTGCTGCAGGTGCTCGCCGCCGGCGAGCGTGTCGCGCTGGTCAGCGACGCCGGCACGCCGGCGGTGTCCGATCCGGGCGCTCGGCTCGTCGCCGCGGTCGCCGCGGCCGGCCACCGCGTGATCCCGATCCCCGGGGCGAGCAGCGTGCTGGCTGCGCTCAGCGTCGCCGGCGACAGGCACGGCAACGGCTTCGGCTTCGCCGGCTTCCTGCCGGCCAAGGGGCGCGAGCGCGAAGCGGCGCTGCAGCGGGTGCTGGCGCAGGCCGGCACGCAGGTGCTGTTCGAGGCGCCGCACCGCATCGAGCTGCTCGCCGCAGCGCTGGCCGCGGCTGCACCTTCGCGCGCGCTGACGCTGTGCCGCGAGCTGACCAAGCAGTTCGAGACCGTGGCCACGATGGCCGGCGTGGCGCTGCCCGGCTGGCTGCGCGACGACGCCAACCGGCTGCGCGGCGAGTTCGTGATCGTGCTGCACGCCGAGCCGGCCGCGCCGCCGGCCGACGACGCGCTGGACGGTGCGGCGCAGCGGATGCTGGGCGTGCTGGTGCGCGAGCTGCCGCTCAAGCAGGCGGTGGCACTCGCCGCCGAGCTCAGCGGCGCACCTCGGAACGCGCTCTACGCGCGCGCGCTGGCGCTGCGCGAAGGCGCGGGCGACGACGGCTGAACGCGCCGGCATCGTGCGGCGGGCAAGCTGGCGTGAAGCCCCGACGCCACGCGGCGCCGACCCGGCTCCTACAATGAAATGCCTTGACCGGAGCCAGCGAACGATGATTTCCCGCGAACCGACCCTCGAGCGCCTGGCGATCGCGCAGGCGCAGCTGCTCGAGCCCTTCGGACTGTCGGAGGCGACGCTGTCGGCCGCGCTGGCGACGATCCGGGAGCATCGCGTCGACGATGCCGACCTGTACTTCCAGACCACCCGCCACGAGGGCTGGAGCCTGGAAGAGGGCATTGTCAAGAGCGGCAGCTTCAGCATCGAGCAGGGCGTGGGCGTGCGTGCCGTGGCCGGCGAGAAGACCGCCTTCGCCTACTCCGACGACCTCTCCGAGGCCTCGCTGATGGACGCCGCGCGCACCGTGCGCACGATCGCCGCGGCGGGCCAGCAGCGGCGCGTGAAGGTCGGCCCGAAGACACGGGCCGCGGCCAGCCGCGTGTTGTATGCACCGACCGACCCGATCGCCACGCTCGACAGCGCCGGCAAGGTCGCGCTGCTCGAGAGGGTCGAGAAGATGGCGCGCGCCAAGGACCCTCGCATCGTGCAGGTGATGGCCGGACTGGCCGCCGAGCATGACGTCGTGCTCGTCGCGCGCGCCGATGGCACGCGCGCGGCCGACGTGCGGCCGATGGTGCGCGTCAGCGTCACCGTGATCGCCGAACAGGACGGCCGGCGCGAGGTCGGCGTCGGCGGCGGCGGCGGGCGCTTCGGGCTGAACTACTTCCAGGACAGCGTCTTGGCCGGCTACGTCGATCAGGCCGTCAACGCCGCGTTGACCAACCTCGAGTCGCGCCCGGCCCCGGCCGGCGACATGACGGTCGTGCTCGGCCCTGGCTGGCCGGGCGTGCTGCTGCACGAGGCGGTCGGCCACGGGCTGGAGGGCGACTTCAACCGCAAGGGCTCGTCCACCTTCGCCGGCCGCATCGGTCAGCGCGTCGCGGCCAGGGGCGTCACGGTGCTCGACGACGGCACGATCGCGGACCGCCGCGGCAGCCTGAACGTCGCCGACGAGGGCCACGCCACGCAGCGCAACGTGCTGATCGAGGACGGCATCCTGAAGGGCTACATCCAGGACAGCCTGAACGCGCGCCTGATGGGGGTGAGGCCCACCGGCAACGGCCGGCGCGAGAGCTACGCCCACGTGCCGATGCCGCGCATGACCAACACCTACATGCTCGGCGGCGACCGCGACCCGGCGGAGATCGTCGCCAGCATCAAGCGCGGGCTGTACGCGTCCAACTTCGGTGGCGGCCAGGTCGATATCACCAGCGGCAAGTTCGTGTTCTCGGCCAGCGAGGCCTTCTGGGTCGAGAACGGCAAGATCCTTTACCCGGTCAAGGGCGCGACCATCATCGGCAACGGCCCGGACGCGCTCACGCGCGTGAGCATGATCGGCAACGACATGCGGCTG
>CAZQPN010000285.1:0-4604 GCA_964595215.1 uncultured Rubrivivax sp.
GTCGCGGATCAACTCCTCGTCGGCGCCGGTGGCCGTCACCAGCTTGCGGATGTCGCGCCGCGCCAGCAGCTCCAGGTGCTGCTGCGCGATGGCGATCGCGACCTCTCGCGCGGGCGAGGCCGGCCGCGCGCGCAGCTGCAGCGTCAGGCACTCGGACAACGAGCGCGCGCCGACCCCCGGCGGCTCCAGGTGCTGCAGCCACTGCAGCGCGCAGCGCAGGCGGCCGAGCAGCGCCTCTCTGGCCTCGGCGTCGTCGGCCTCGATCTCGAACTGCTCGGCCAGGCGCTCGGCGATCTCCTCGAGCGGGTCCGCGAGGTAGCCATCGGCGTCCAGCGACTCGATCAGCACCTGCAGCGCCGCGGCGTCCTCCGGCCCCAGGCGCATGCCCAGCATCTGGCGCCGCAGGTGCTCGGTCAGCGAGGTGTCGGCGCTGCCGCGCTCGCGACCCTCGAAGTCGTCGTCCTCGCCCTGGCCGCCGCCGCCCGCCGGCATCTCGGAGATGCCGTCGAAGTCGTCGCGTTCGGTGCCGTTCTCCCAGTCCTCGCGTCCGGTGGTGCCGAACTCGCCGCCGGTCACCTCGCCGAGCGCGTCGCCGTCGCTGCCGGGCTCGACCGCTGCCTCCTCGCGCTCGCTGGCGCTCGGCCGTTCGGCGGGCAGATCGTAGGGCGTCGCGCCGTCCTCCTCGGTGTCGAGGAAGGGGTTGGCCTCGAGCATCTGCTCGACTTCCTGGTGCAGCTCCAGCGTCGACAGCTGCAGCAGCCGGATCGACTGCTGCAGCTGCGGCGTCAGCGCCAGGTGCTGCGACAGCCGGACCTGCAAGGACGGCTTCATCGTCACATCCGGAAGTGCTCGCCCAGGTAGACCTTGCGCACCTGGGGGTTGTCGACGATGTCGGCCGGCGTGCCCTCGGCGAGCACGCTGCCCTCGCTGATGATGTAGGCGCGGTCGCAGATGCCCAGCGTCTCGCGGACGTTGTGGTCGGTGATCAGCACGCCGATGCCGCGCGAGCGCAGGTAGGCGATGATGCGCTGGATTTCCATCACGGCGATCGGGTCGACGCCGGCAAACGGCTCGTCGAGCAGGATGAAGCGCGGCTCGGTGGCCAGCGCACGCGCGATCTCCAACCGCCGCCGCTCGCCACCGGACAGCGAAGGGGCCGGCGAGTGGCGCAGCTTCTCGATGCTCAGCTCCTCCAGCAGCGACTCCAGCCGGCGCCCGATCTCGGCGCTCGCCAGCGGCCGGCCGTCGGCACCTCGTTGCAGCTCGAGCACCGCACGGATGTTCTCCTCGACCGTCAACTTGCGGAAGATCGAGGCCTCCTGCGGCAGGTAGGACAGCCCCAGGCGCGCGCGCTGGTGGATCGGCAGGCCATGCACGTCCTGGCCGTCGATGCGGATGACGCCACCGTCGGCGCGCACCAGCCCGACGACCATGTAGAAGGTCGTCGTCTTGCCCGCGCCGTTGGGCCCGAGCAGGCCGACGACCTCGCCGGCGCCGACCGACAGGCTCACGTCCTTGACGACCTTGCGCGTGCCGTATCGCTTCTGCAGCCCGGCCACCTCGAGCCGGCTCACGGGCGCGGCAGCCCCGCCCGGCGGCATCGCCCCGTCCGGCGCGCTCATCGACCCTCGGGCGCGGACGCGGCTGGTGGCGGCGGCGTCAGGACGGCGCGCACGCGGCCGCCGCCGCCATCGGCGCCAGCACCGCCTTCGACGCTGAACAGCTCGGCCGTGTCGTCCCAGCGGATCAGGCCGCCGGTGATCTGGTCGGCCACCTCGGTGCCGCGCAGCCGGCGCACCGAGGCGTTGCCGGCAAACACCAGGGCGCCCGAGCGGCTGTCGTACTCGATGCGGTCGGCCGAGGCTTCGACGGTCTCGTCGACGCCGTCGCGCTTCTGGCGGAATGTCGCCGGCCGGCCTGGGACGCCGGTGGCGACCGCGGCGCGGTGGCCGCCCGGCTGCTCTCGCACCTCGACGCGCTCGGCGCGGATGACCATCGTGCCCTGGACGATCTGCACGTTGCCGTTGAAGGTGACGACCTGGCGCTGCAGGTCCAGCGTGCCGGGCCGGTCGGCCTCGACGACGATGGGGCGGGTGCGGTCGGCACGTTCGGCGTCGGCCGGCATCGGCGCGGCCCAGCACAGCAGCAGCCCCAGGCACAGGCCGGTGGACGTTGGGCGGAAGCGCGGGCTGGGCATCTGGTCGGCACGAATATTGCAGTCATTCTAGCTGCATCTTCGCCGCCGGCGATACCCGACAACGCCATTGTGCGGTCCGCCAGCCTCGCCGTGCCGTGAAACGCGGCACGCCTGGTCCCGGTTGCCGCGCCGCCCCGGGTGGTCACGCGGGCGAGACGGCAAGCCCGCGATGCGCCGGCGAATCGGCCGGCAACCCCCGTCGGGCGGTCGCCCGCGCCCTCAGCCGCCGCGCCGCGCCAAGCCGATCAGGTGGTCGGCAACAGCCAGCATGCGCGGTGCGCTGCCAGCCAGCGTGCCGGAAGTATAGAAGCGGCCCTGCACGCCGAGCGACGGCGTGCCGTCGATCTTGTAGGCGTCGCTGAGCTGGCGCGCACGGTTGGCCTTGGCGGCGACCGAGAACGACTTCATCAGCGACTCGAACTTCGCCCCGTCCAGCCCGTTGGCGGCAACGAAGTCGACGTAGGCCTTGTCCGTCATCAGCCGCTGCCGTTGCACGTGGATGGCGGCGAAGATGCGCTTGTGCATGAGCTCGAGCTGGCCCATCTCCTCGAGCGCGTAGAACGCTTTCTGGGCCACCTGGTGGCGCGCGGTGAAGCCGACCGGCACCTTGCGGTAGGCCACGTCCGCCGACAGGCGCCTGGTCCATTCATCGGCCAGCGGCTCAAAGGTGTTGCAGTGCGGGCACTCGTACCAGAAGAACTCGACCACCTCGATCTTCTTGTCGGGGCCGGGCAACTGGACCGGCGCCGGCTGCGCCAGCCGCACGTAGTGCTGGCCTTCGACCGGAGCGCCCTGGGCGCGGGCCGGGCCGGGCACGGCCAGGCCGCCGAGGCCGGTCCAGCCGGCCGCGCCCATCACGCCGGCCAGGCCGGTGGAGAAATCGCGTCGCTTCATCGTCGTTCCTTCTGTCTGGTCCTGTGTCCGGTCGTCAGGGCCGCTGCACCCGCACGAGCTGGCCCTCGACACCGAGCCCGCGCAACTGGGCCTGGACGGCGTCGGCCTCCGCCTGACGCTCGAACGGCCCGACGCGCACACGGTAGACCACGCGCCCAGCCTGCTCCCGTTCACTGACCCTGGCCGTCAGGCCTTGCATGGCCATCGCCGCCCGCTGAGACTCGGCATCGGCGGAGCGCGTGTACGCGCCGATCTGCACGAAATAGGTGAACGGTTCGACCCCCGGCGCGGTGGACACGGCTGGCGCGGGCGCATCGGTACCCGACAGGATGGCGGCCGGATCGCGTCCGGGTGCCGGCACGCTGGCGGCGCCTGGCACCGCGGGCGGCGCCGTCGCCGTGGCCGGGGCGAGCGGTGCATTCGGATTCCAGGTCTTGTTGCGCTCGGCCTCCTGCTGGTCCTGCTCCGAGGTGCGCTGCGGCACCTTGTCGATGAAGGGCACCGGCACCTTGGCGATGTACAGCGCCACGCCGAGCGCCAGCGCCAGCCCGGCCAGCAGGCCGATGACGAGCCCGACGGCGAAGTTGCCGCGCTGGCGGCCGGTGGCGCCCCGGCCATCGGCATTGCGACGTCGTTGCCCGCTCATGCCCCGGCCTCCGCGGGTTCGGCCTCGCGCGCCATCGCCTGCGGCGCACCGACGCCCAGCACCGCCAAGCCGGCGGCCAGCACGCGGCGCGTCGCGGCCAGCAGCGTCAGGCGCGCCAGCACCAGTGCGGCGTCGTCGACCAGGAAGCGCTCGGCCGCGTAGTAGCTGTGCAGCGCGCCGGCAAGGTCGCGCAGGTAGAACGCGACGTCGTGCGGCGCGTGCTCGCCAGCCGCGCGTGCCAGCATCTCCGGGTAGGCCGCCAGCTGCGTCATCAGCGCCGCCTCGGTCGGCGCGACCAGCAGCGACAGGTCGGCCGCCGGCAGCGCCTGCGGGTTGCCGCCGGTGCGCTCGGCCCACTGGTTCATCACCGAGCAGATGCGCGCGTGCGCGTACTGGACGTAGAAGACCGGGTTCTCGTCACTGGCCTTCAGCGCCAGGTCGACATCGAACACGAACTCGGTGTCTGCCTTGCGGCTGATCAGGAAGAAGCGCACGGCGTCGCGGCTGGTCCAGTCGATCAGGTCGCGCAGCGTGACATAGCTGCCGGCGCGCTTGGAGATCTTGACCTCCTGACCGCCGCGCATCACGGTGATCATCTTGTACAGCGCGTAGTCCGGGTAGCCCTCGGGGATGCCGGCGCCCACCGCCTGCAAGCCGGCGCGCACGCGCGCCACGGTGCCGTGGTGGTCGGTGCCCTGCACGTTGATCACCCGGGCGAAGCCGCGCTCGAACTTGGTCACGTGGTAGGCGACGTCGGGCACGAAGTAGGTGTAGGTGCCGTCGGACTTGCGCATCACGCGGTCCTTGTCGTCGCCGTAGTCGGTGGTGCGCAGCCACAGCGCGCCGCATTCCTCTAAGGTCCGGCCC
>CAZQPN010000286.1:0-4603 GCA_964595215.1 uncultured Rubrivivax sp.
TCAGCGCGGCGATGAAGCGCGACGTCACGCTGGTGCTCAAGGGCACGCTGGCGCTGTCGCGCGCGCGCTTCCCGCGCGGCACGCTGTCGCCCATGCTCGACGCGCTGGCGCGCGCGCCGCTGTGGGCCGAGGGGCTGGACTTCGGCCACGGCACCGGCCACGGCGTGGGCTACTTCCTCAACGTGCACGAAGGCCCGCAGAGCATCAGCAAGGCGATCCCGAACGCCGACATGGCGATGCAGCCGGGCATGATCACCTCGATCGAGCCCGGGCTGTACCGGCCGGGACGCTGGGGCGTGCGCATCGAGAATCTCGTGCTCAACGTGCCCGCGTCGACGGGCGCGGCCGCCGGCGGCGACGACTTCGGCGAGTTCCTCGAATTCGAGACCCTGACGCTGTGCCCGATCGACACCCGCAGCCTCGACCGCACGCTGCTGCGCACCGACGAGGTCGAGTGGCTCAACCGTTACCACGCGACGGTGCGCGAGCGGCTGGCCCCGCGCGTGAGCGGCGACGCGCGCGCCTGGCTGGATTCCCGCACCGAGCCGATCTGAGGCCCGCGACGGCAGCGTCTGCGTGAGCGGCCGGACGCGATGACCCCGGCGCTCGGCATCGACCTCGGCGGCACCAAGATCGAGGCCGCGCTGCTGGCCGGCGACGGCGGCTTGGTCTGGCGCGAGCGCGTGCCGACACCGGCCGGCGACTACGCCGCCACGCTGCAGGCGGTGGCGGCGCTGGTCGCACGGGCCGACCGCGTCGCCGGCGGCGCGCCGACGGTGGGCGTCGGCCACCCGGGCACGCTGACGGCGGCCGGCACGGTCAAGAACGCCAACTCGACCTGCCTGAACGGCCGGCCGCTGCTGGCCGACCTGAGCGCGGCGATCGGCCGACCCGTGCGGATGGCCAACGACGCCAACTGCATGGCGCTGTCCGAAGCCACCGACGGTGCCGGTGCGGGCGCCGATGTGGTCTTCGCGGCGATCCTGGGCACCGGCGTCGGCGGCGGCATCGCGGTGCATGGCCGCGTGCTGACCGGCGCCAACGGCCTGGCCGGCGAGTGGGGCCACGACCCGCTTCCCTGGGCCGCGCCCGACGAGGCCGCGCCGCCCTGCTACTGCGGCCAGCGGGGCTGCGTCGAGACCTGGCTCAGCGGCCCCGCGCTGGCGCGCGACCATGGCGTGCCGGGCTGGACGGCCGAGCGGGTCGCGGCCGCCGCCCGCGCCGGCGACACCGCGGCACGCGCCACGCTGGACCGCCACGCGCACCGTCTGGCGCGCGCGCTGGCCGGCGTCATCCACCTGCTCGACCCCGACGTCATCGTGCTCGGCGGCGGCCTGTCGCGGCTGGAGCACCTGACGGCGCAGGTGCCGGCGCTGTGGTCGCGCTGGGTCTTCTCGGCCGGCAGCGACGCGCCGCTGCGCACCCGGCTCGTGCCGGCGACGCACGGCGACGCGTCGGGCGTGCGCGGCGCGGCCTGGCTGTGGCGCTGAGTCCGCTGTTCGTCGCGCCGCACCGGGGCTTCGTCGCGCCGCGCCGCGCCGGCTCGCGCCGGCGCTAGGCTGCGCCCCATGACGAACGCCGCCATCCCCGCCGCCGCCCCCGACGCATGGCCGCTGGACCAGCCGCTGCCGGTCGAGGTCGCCGGCAGCGGCCAGGGCTGGCTCACGCGCTACCGCCGCTGGCCGGTCTTCGGTCCCGGCTGGGTGCGCGGCCGGCTGCTGTCGGTGGCACTGCCGGTGCTCGCCGTCTACGCGCTGCTGATGCTGCTGAGCGGGCCGCCGAACCCGGACGACCGTCCCTACGGCTCGATCGCGACGCTGGGTTTCCACCTGGCGATGCCGCTGTTCGCCGGCCCCTGGCTGGCGGGCCGGGTGCGCGCGCTGGGCTGGCCGGCCGAGCGCGAGACGCGCGCGCTGTGGGGCGCGATGGTGCTCGTGATCCTGGCCCAGTTCGCCTTCCACTACGGCGCCTCCGAGGCGGTCAAGCAAGCCATCGCCGAGGCCACGGGCCAGGTCGACGCCGACGGTCGCCGCAAGCGCGTGGCGCTCATCATCGGGGTCACCATCGGCCGACCCGACGGATCGACGCCGCCGATGGTGCGTGACCCCGAGGCCGGCCCAGACCCGATGGCGCATGCGATCAACCTCGCCGGTGCGGCGCTGATCAGCTTCGTGCTCGCCGGCGGCGCCGGTCTGGGCGCGCTGCGGCGCGAACGCGCCGGGCTGGCGTCGTTGGCACAGCAGCGGGCACTGGCGCACGCCGAAGCGCGGCGGCGCGAGGCCGAACTGCGGTTGTCGGTGCTGGCGGCTCAGGTCGAGCCGCACTTCCTCTTCAACACCCTGGCCGGCGTGCGCAGCGCGATCGCGACCGACCCGCTGCGTGCCAGCGGCATGATCGACGCGCTGGTCGCCTACCTGCGGGCCGCGATCCCGCGCCTGCGCAGCGATGGCGGCGCCGACGCGACGCTCGCCAACCAGGTCGAGATCGTGCGCGCCTACCTGGCGCTGATGCGCACGCGGCTGCCGCGCCTGGCCTTCACGATCGACGTGCCGCCGGCGCTGTCCGGGCTGCACTTCCCGCCGCTGATGCTGATCTCGCTGGCCGAGAACGCCGTCAAGCACGGCGTCGAGCCCAAGATCGGACCGGCCGAGATCCGGCTGACGGCTGCGCGCACCGACGATGGCCGGCTGGCGGTGACGGTCGCCGACGACGGCGTCGGATTCGGTGGCGCGCCGGGATCGGGCAGCGCGGGCAGCGGCCTGGGCCTCGTGAACCTGCGCGAGCGGCTCGAGGCCTTGTATGGCGCGCGCGCGTCGCTCGAGCTCAGGGCGCGGCCGGACGGCGGCGTCGCCGCGACCATCACGCTGCCGGTCGATGACCCGGCCGCGCTCCCGTCCCAGGAGTCCGTCGCATGAATCACACCACCGCCCTCGTCGCCGACGACGAGGACCTGCCGCGCGCCGAGCTGGTGCGCATGCTGGCGGCCGCCTGGCCGGCGCTGCAGATCGTCGCCGAGTGCGAGCACGGGCCGGCCGCGGTCGAGGCGATCGACGCGCTGCGGCCGGACGTCGCCTTCCTCGACATCCGCATGCCCGGCTTGAGCGGCTTGGACGTCGCGCGCGCGGCCAGCGGGCGCTGCCACGTCGTGTTCACGACCGCCTACGACAGCCACGCGGTGGCGGCCTTCGACGCCGGCGCGGTCGACTACCTGCTCAAGCCGGTCGGTGCCGAGCGGCTCGAGCAGGCCGTGCAGCGCCTGCAGGCGCGCCTGGCCGGCGGCCAGCCGGCGGCCGACCTGGATGCGCTGGTCGACCGCCTGGCCACGCGGCTGCAGGGCGCAGACGTGGCGACGCCGCGTCTGCGCTGGATCAGCGCCAGCGTTGGCGACACGATCAAGCTGTTCCCGATCGACGAGGTGCTGTTCTTCCAGAGCGACGAGAAGTACACGCGCGTCGTCACCTCCGGCGACGAGGCGCACGTGCGCAAGCCGCTGAAGGAGATCGCCGCCGGCCTCGATCCCGACCGCTTCTGGCAGGTGCACCGCGGCGTCATCGTGCGCGCCGACCGCATCGCGCGCGCGACGCGCGACGAGCTCGGCCGCATCACGCTGCAGCTCAAGGACCACCCGGAGCGGCTCGCGGTCAGCCAGGCCTACGCCTGGCGCTTCAAGCCGATGTGAGCGCCGGCGGCGGCGCGGCGCCGCCGTCCAGGTGATGGCTGGCGTTCAGCCGAGCTCGCGGCCGAAGAAGCGCAGCGTGCGGTCCCAGGCCGTCTCGGCCCAGGCGGCGTCGTACTGCGTCATCGCGATGCGGCCCGGGCCCTGCGCCGTCTCGTTGGCGAAGCCATGGTGCGCCAGATAGCGGTGGCCGGTGTAGGCGACCTTGGCTTCCTTCAACCGGGCCTCGAGCTGGTCGACGCCGTCGATCGCGAAGGCCTGGTCCTGCGTCGCCCAGTGCGCCATCACCGGCGCCTTGATCCTGGACGCATCGACGAACTCCAGCGGCGGATAGCCGTACCAGACGACGCCGGCATCGGCCTCGGGCGCCATCGTCAGCGTCAGCACCGTCAGCGCGCCGCCCATGCAGTAACCGGTGACGCCGACCTTCGGGCAACCCCGCGCCTTGAGTGCCTGCACCGCGCCGCGCACGTCCTGCGAGGCCGCCTGTCCGAAGTCCAAGCCCGTCATCAGGTGGTGGGCCTCCTCGGCCTCGACGGTGGCCTTGCCGCGGTACAGGTCGGGCACGAGCGCCGCGTAGCCGGCGCGCGCCAGCCGCTCGGCAACGCCGCGGATCTGGTCGTTCAGGCCCCACCATTCCTGGATCACGACGACGCCCGGCGCGCCGGCCCCCGCCTCGGCCAGGTAACCCTGCACGGCCTGGCCGTCGGGGCGCTTGTACTCGATCATCTTGCCCATCGGTGTGCTCCGTTGGCCCCGACCGCCGGGGCCCGTCGACTCTAGCGTGACATCGTCGCGCCGCGCGGTGTCGCCGTGCGGCGCCGGCTCACTTGAGTGCCTTGAAGCGCAGGCGGTGCGGCTTCGCACCCTCCTCGCCCAGGCGCTTCTTCTTGTCGGCCTCGTACTCCTGGTAGTTGCCGTCGAAGA
>CAZQPN010000287.1:0-4599 GCA_964595215.1 uncultured Rubrivivax sp.
GAGGCGCAGGCCGCCGGCGTCCCGCTGGCGGTGGACAGCGAGGGCGGCATGTTCGGCTTCTTCTTCACCGGCTCGGCGGACGACGGCCTGCCGCAGAACTATCCGACGGTGATGGCCACCGACAAGGAGCGCTTCAACCGCTTCTTCCACGCGATGCTGTCGCGCGGCGTCTACCTCGCGCCGGCGATGTACGAGGCCGGCTTCGTCAGCGCGGCGCACACGGCGGAGGACATCGGTGCCACGCTGGCGGCGTCGCGCGAGGCGTTCGCGACGCTGAAGGACTGACCGCCCGGCCCGCGCGCATGGCACCCGCGGCCCGACGTCCGGTCGGGCCGCAGGGAGCGAGGCCGTCGTTCAGGCCGGCGACGACCGCAGCCCGTAGACGCCACCGCCGGCCCACAGGTACTCGACGCGCACGATGGCGTCGCCGCGCTCGCCGGCGAAGGTGAAGCCGAGCAGCGAGACCGGGTCGCCCTCCTTGATCTCGGCCACCTTCCACGCGTTCATCCGGAACAGCGGCGCCAGCTCGACCTCCCAGCGGCGGTCGGTGCGGGTGGGCAGCACGGCCGCCTTCAGCAGCGCCGCGCCGTCGACCGGCGCGGTCTGCGACGGCAACGACCGCGACGCCAGGTCAGGCGGCAGCTTCAGGTCCGATGCCACCTCGAGCGCCATCTCGGCGTGCGGGTTGCGCCAGCGGACGTCGATGGCGCGGCCCTCCAGGTAGATCGGCCGGGCCAGATCGAAGCTGCTCCAGCCGTGGTGCGCAAAAGCGGGGCGCAGCGCGATCAGCGCGCCGCCGGCCAGCACGAGGCGTCTTTGCATGGCGGTCTCCGGGGTTGATGGGATGTCGACCCGGTCCGGGCGGTCGAGTTCAGTCCGGGCGCGACGCGATGGCATCGGCGCGACCGGCAGCGCGGTTCAGACATAGGCGATCCACCGACCGCAGCCGATGACGGCCAACCACAGGCCGATCGACAGCAGGGTCTGCGCGCGCGCCCAGCCGTCGGGCCGCGCCAGGCTGTCGCGCGCGTGGAACAGCCCGGCGTTGGCGCCCGCCAGCATCAGCAGACCCAGCTTGATGACGAAGGCGCGGTTGGCGAGCAGTTCGCCCGGGCTGGCGGCGAACATCGCGAGGCCGCTGCCGGCCGCGATCGCGAAGCCGGCCAGCGCCAGCGGCAGTGCGGCGCGCGCCAGGTCGCGCAAGGGCAGCGCCTTGGCCGCGCCCCACAACCGCAGCTCCAGCAGCACCAGATTGCCCAGCAGCAGTGCGATGCCGACGATGTGCACCGCCTCCAGCGCCGGATAGGCCCAGGGATGGGTCGCGATGGCCGGGAAGCCAGTCCACGCGTTCATCGCGGGCCCCGCCGGCAACGGGTCAACGGCGCGATGCCGCGACGGGGCCGGCCCCCGCCGTCACAGGCCCTGCCAAGCCTGCGGCGCCGCGCCCTCGACGCCGACCAGCGCCAGCACGCGCTCGACGGTGTCGGCCACCATGGCGTCGATGCTCTGCGGCCGGTGGTAGAACGCGGGCAGCGGCGGGAAGACGATGCCACCCATCTCGGTGACCGCGGTCATGTTGCGCAGGTGCGCGAGGTTGAACGGCGTCTCGCGGACCAGCAGCACCAGCCGCCGGCGCTCCTTCAACGTGACGTCGGCGGCGCGCGTCAGCAGGTTGTCGGACAGCCCGTGCGCGACCGCCGCCAACGTCTTCATCGAGCACGGCGCGATCACCATCGCCGCGGTGTCGAAACTGCCGCTGGCCACGCAGGCGCCGACCTCGCCCGGCGCGTGCGCATGGTCTGCCTCGGCCTCGAGCGCCTTGCGGTCCAGCGCGAGCTCGTGGTGCGCGTTCAGCACCCCGGCCGGCGTGACGACGACATGCGTCTCCAGGCCCAGCCGGCGCGCCCGGCGCAGCAATTGAAGGCCGTAGACCGCCCCGGTGGCGCCGGTGATGCCGACGACGAGCCGACGCGCGGCCACGACGGCGCTCAGCCCTTCGCGAGCAGCTGCTGCAGTTCGCCCGACTCGTACATCTCCATCATGATGTCCGAGCCGCCGACGAACTCGCCGTTGACGTAGAGTTGGGGGATGGTCGGCCAGTCGGCGTACTGCTTGATGCCCTGGCGGATGCCCTCGTCCTCGAGCACGTTGACGGTCGCCACGTCGGTGGCGCCGCAGGCCTTGAGGATCTGGATCGCGCGGCCGGAGAAGCCGCACATCGGGAACTGCGCCGTGCCCTTCATGAAGAGCACCACGGGGTGGCCTTTGACGATCTGGTCGATGCGCTGCTGGGAATCGGACATGGCGTTGGTAGGTGAGCGGTGGTCGGCCCAGACTGTACACAGGAACGCCCACCCGTCACCCGGCGGCGCGACATGCCCACGATCACACATCGCGGCGCCAGCGCGGCATGGCCGCCGCCCGGCCCCGGGGGATGCTCAGAACGAGTAGCTGACCCCGACCTGCACGACCGGCGCCAGCCGGAGTTCGTCGAGCACCTGCTCGAAGCTGCCGCCGCGCGTGCCCTGGCCTAGCCGCAGCACCGATCCCGCACGACGGCCGCCGAGCCCGATGTCCGCCGCGAAACCCCAGCCGGCGCGCGCCGACAGCGTCGTGTAGCCGAGCCCGACATAGGGCTGCAGCACCAGGCCGGCGCGCGGCCCGGGCAGGTCGGCGGCGCTCGGTGTCAGGCCCGGTCCGGCCGCGGCGTCCGGGCGGTGGGCGCCGACGGCCAGCCCGCCGGACAGGCGCAGCCCGCCGCTGATGCGCTCGTCGCCGAAACCGGGCCCGGTCAGGTAATGGTCGCCGATCAGGCGCAGCGGTGCATGGGCGCCGTCCAGCAGGTGCGCCCGCAGGCCGATCGTCCAGCCCGCCAGCGCGATCTGCGTCGAGCGGTCGGCGACCGGTGCGCCCCACTGCAGTCCGTACTGGGCCGAGGCGCCACCGACCGCGGCGCACAGGGCCAACGCCACAAGCATTCTGGACATTCGTCGCTCCCGAAGCCCCGGCGTCGGCCCGCGACGCCTGCCGGCGCGGGGCCGCCGACGGCTGGGGACTGTGGATTCATGCTATCCGCCAACGCCTCTGGCGCCATCCCCGGCAAGCATCGATGAGACCCTTGTTCCGGGGGTTTCTCACTCGCAGGCGGCGCGCAACGTCAGGTCGGCCACGGTCCAGGCCGGCCCGGCCAGCGCCCGCCGGTGCACCGGCGGTGGCCGCCGAGGTCGACACGGTGCGCCAACTCGGTGAAGCCGGCCGCCGCCAGCCGCGCGCGCACAGCGTCCGGCTGGTCGTGGCCGTGCTCGAGCAGCAGCCAGGCCCCGGGCGCCAGGTGCGGGGCGGCCCCGGCGAGCAGGGCCTCGATCGATTCCATGCCGTCGCCGCCGGGCGGCGTCAGCGCCAGCGCCGGCTCGTGCCGCAGCGCCGCCAGGTGCGGATCGCCGGCGGCGACGTAAGGCGGGTTCGACAGCACGAGATCGAAGGCCGGCACACTGCCGGGCAGCGCGGCCCACCAGTCGCCGAGCCACCATCGAATGGCCAGCCCGAGCCGCTCGCCATTGCTGCGCGCCACGGCCAGCGCCGCCTCGCTGCAGTCGACGGCGTGCACCTGCGCGCGCGGGAAGGCCTGCTTGACCGCCAGCGCGATGGCGCCGCTGCCAGTGCCCAGGTCGAGCACCGACGGCGCCGGCCGGTCGGCCAGCGCATCGCCGAGCAGGTCCAGCGCCCAGTCGACCAGCGTCTCGGTGTCCGGCCGCGGCACCAGCACCGCGGGCGACACCCGCAGGAGCAGGCCGTGGAAGGCCTTCTCGCCGGTCAGGTAGGCCAGCGGTTCGCCCTCGGCCCGCCGCACGAGGGCGTCGCGCACGGCGATGGCGGCGGGCGCGTCGACCGCGGCCTCGCCGTGGGCCAGCACCCAGGTCCGCGAGCGGCCCAGATGGTGCGCCAGCAGCAGCTGGGCGTCGAGGCGGTCGACACCGGCAGACCGGGCCTCGGCGATCAGCGAGGCGACGCTCGCCTGCCGGCCCGTGTCCGCGCCGGGCGGCGTCATCCGCCCGCCTCCAGCGCCGCCAGCTGCTGCTCGGCGCGCGCCGCGGCCAGGGCGTCGATCAGCTCGTCGAGGTCGCCGTCGAGCACCGCGCCGAGCCTATACAGCGTCAGGTTGATGCGGTGGTCGGTCACCCGGCCCTGCGGGAAGTTGTAGGTCCGGATGCGGTCGCTGCGGTCACCGCTGCCGATCAGGCTCTTTCGCGTCGCCGCCTCCTTCGCCGTGCGCTCGCTGCGTTCCATCTCGCGCAGGCGCGCCGTCAGCACCGCCAGCGCGCGCGCCTTGTTCTTGTGCTGCGAGCGGTCGTCCTGGCACTCGGCGACGAGGCCGGTCGGCAGGTGCGTGACCCGGATCGCGCTGTCGGTCTTGTTGACGTGCTGGCCGCCGGCGCCGCTGGCGCGGAAGGTGTCGATGCGCAGGTCGGCCGGGTCCAGCGTGACCTCCTCGGCGGCGTCGGGCTCGGGCATCACCGCCACCGTGCAGGCGCTGGTGTGGATGCGGCCCTGGCTCTCGGTGGCCGGCACGCGCTGCACGCGGTGGCCGCCGGACTCGAA
>CAZQPN010000288.1:0-4592 GCA_964595215.1 uncultured Rubrivivax sp.
CACCCAGGGTGATGCGTTCCAGCTGAACTCGAAGGCGTAACGCGCCAGCGCCCAACCCACCGCCGCCGCCGCCACGGAGGCCAGCACCCCGGCCAGCGCGCCGACGCCGAGCAGCTCGGCACGCTGCACCTGGCCCAGCAGCCGCGCGCTCGCACCCAATGCGCGCATCACGGCGTACTCGCGTGCGCGCGCCTCGCGCGTCGCGGTGACGGCTGCGAACAGCACGACGAGACCGGCGAGCAGCGTGAAGCCGAACAGGAACTCCACCGCCCGGATGACCTGGTCCAGCACGCGCTGCACCTGCGCGATCGAGGCCGACACGTCGACGTTCGTGATGTTCGGGAAGTCGCGCGCCAGCGCGTTGTCGAAGCCGGCGCGCGCCGGCGCGCGGAAGGCGCTGATGTAGCTCAGCGGCACCTCGGGCATCGCCGCGCGCGGGAACATGACGAAGAAGTTGACGTGCATCGACGCCCAGTCGACCTTGCGCAGGCTGGTGATGCGCCCCTCGACGGGGATGCCGGCGATGTCGAAGGTCATGCGGTCGCCGAGCTTCAGGCCGAGCGACTCGGCGATGCCCTCCTCGACGCTGACGGCGTCCGCCTCGTCTGCCACCCAGCGGCCGCCCACCAGCTCGTTGTGCGACGGCAGCGCATCGGCGTGGCTGAGGTTGAACTCGCGCTCCGCCAGGCGCTGCGCGCGCTCGCCGTCGAACTGCTCGGTGCGCACCGGCTCGCCGTTGATCGCCACCAGGCGGCCGCGGAACATCGGGTACCAGTCGAAACGCTCGACGCCGGCGCTGGCCAGCGTGTCGCGGAAGGCCGCCGCCTGGTCGGGCTGGACGTTGATGACGAAGCGGTCCGGCGCGTCCGGCGGCGTGGCCTGGCGCCAGCTGGCGATCAGGTCGGTGCGCAGCAGCACGAGCAGCACCAGCGCCAGCAGGCCGACGGCCAGCGCCGAGACCTGCAGCACCGCAAAGGCCGGCCGCGCGGCCAGCTGGCGTGTCGCCAGCACCAGCCAGCGCGGCGCGTGCGACTCCGGCACCGCGCGCCGGAGCAGCGTCACCGCGACCCAGGACAGCGCCGCGAAGCAGGCCACCGCGACGGCGAAGCCACCGACCGCGATGCCACCCAACGTCAGGTCGCCGGCCACCACCATCAGCAGGCCGACGAAACCGGCCGTGCCCGCCAGCAGCACCGACGCCGAACCCGCCTTCAGCGCGCCGACGTCGCGCCGGATGACGCGCAGCGGCGGCACGCGCGCCAGTTGCAGAACCGGAGGCAGGCCGAAGCCGAGGAGCAGCGTCATGCCCACCCCGAGACCGAACAACGCCGGCCACGGCCCCGGCGCCGGCAGCTGCGCCGTCACCAGACCGGCCAGCAGCATCACGAAGACGTTGTGCACCAGCAGCCCGAGCAGCACGCCGGCGCCGCTGGCCAGCAGGCCGACGAGGCCGAACTCGAGCGCGTAGGCGCCGGCGATCGTGCGCTGCGGCAGGCCGAGCACGCGCAGCATCGCGCAGTCGTCCAGGTGCCGGCTGGCGAAGTCGCGCGCCGCGATGCCGACCGCGACCGCCGACAGCAGCGCCGCCAGCAGCGCGACCAGGTTGAGGAACTTCTCGCCGCGCGCCAGCGTCGTGCTCATCTGCGGGCTGCCCATGTCCAGCGTCTCGACGCTGACGCCGCGCCACGGCACCAAGGCGATGCGGCCCTCGGTCCACTGCACGAAGCTTGCCACCGCGGCACCGCGCTCGTCGGGTGCGGCCACCAACAGGCGGTAGCGCACCCGGCTGGCGGGCTGGATCAGGCCGGTGGCCGGCAGGTCGGCCTCGCTCAGCATCACGCGCGGCGAGAAGTTGACGAAGCCGGCGCCGCGGTCGGGCTCGAAGGTGATGATGCGTGCGATGCGCAGCGTCGCGTCGCCGAGGAGCAGCGCGTCGCCCAGGCGCAGTTGCAGCGCGTCGAGCACCGCGGCGTCGACCCAGGCGGTGCCGGGCGCCGGCGCCGAGCTCGCGTCCTCGGGGTCGGCGTCGGCGGCGGCGCGCACGCGCAGCCGGCCGCGCAGCGGGTAGGCCTCGCTGACGGCCTTCACCGCCACCAGCCGCGCGGCACCGCCGTTCGCGTCCGGCGCCCGCGCCATGCTCGGGAAGGTCACGTGGCTGGCGGTGCGCAGACCGAGCTCGGCCGCCTTGGCCACCAGTTCCGGGTTCGGCGGCTGGTCGCTGGCGACGACGGCGTCGCCGCCGAGCAGCTGGCGGGCGTCGCGCGCCAGCCCGCTGTTGAGCCGATCGGCGAAAAAGCCGACGGCGGTCAGCGCCGCGACGGCGAGCAGCACGGCGACCGCGAGCAGGCGCAATTCGCCGGCGCGGAAGTCGCGCACGGTCTGGCGCCAGGCCAGCACGGTGACGGAAGAGGCGGGCATTCCAGCACGGTAGCAAATTTGGTGCCTGGCCGTTGCAACGGCACGTGCAAGCCCCTTGAACAGCCACGCTGCGCGCCGGTGCTTCAATGCGGGCATGGAGACCCTGCCCACGCTGTTCCTGTCGCACGGCTCGCCGATGATCGCGATCGAGCCGGGCGCCGCGGGCCTGTTCATGCAGCGGCTCGGGCCGGTGCTGGCCGCGCGCTTCGGCCGCCCGCGTGCGCTGCTGATGGTCTCGGCGCACAGCCTGTCGCGCCAGCCGGTGCTGCTGGCGGCGGCGCGGCACACGACGGTGCACGACTTCAACGGCTTCCCGGCCGCCCTGTACCAGATCCGCTACGACGCGCCCGGCGCGCCCGACCTGGCCCCGCGCGTGGCCGCGCTGCTGGCCGGCGCCGGGCTGCCGGCGCAGACGCTGGACGACGGCGGGCTGGACCACGGCATATGGACGCCGCTGCGCCACGCCTTCCCGGCGGCCGACATTCCGGTGCTGCCGCTGGCCTGGCCGGCCGGCGCGTCGCCCGCCGCGCTGTTCGCGCTCGGCCAGGCGCTGGCGCCGCTGGCCGACGAAGGCGTGCTGGTCGTCGCCAGCGGCAGCCTGACCCACAACCTGCGCCTGGTCTTCGGCGCCGGCGGCATGCCACCGGTCGATGCGCCGGAGATCGCCGAAAGCGCCGCCTTCCGGGCCTGGGTCGCCGCACGCAGCGCCGCGCGCGACTGGGATGCCCTGCTCGACTACCGCCGCCAGGCCCCGCACGCGCTACTGATGCACCCGACCGACGAGCACTGGCTGCCGTTCGTCGTCGCCGCCGGCGCCGGCGGCCGGCAGGCGACGCCGCGCCGGCTGCACGCCAGCGTGACCTACGGCTGCCTGGCGATGGACGCCTACGCCTTCGGCGCCGGCGCGGCGGCGCTGGCCGAGGCGCTCGACGCCGAGGCGCCGGCCGTCTGCTGAGGCGCGTGAAGGCCGGACGCCGGCTCAGCGCATGGCAGCGGCGAAGGCGGCGTCGAGCTCGCGCAGCCAGGGCGCACGCGTCGCATCGTCGACGAAGCTCGCCTCGAAGCTGTTGGCCGCCAGCGCATGCGCCTCGCGCGCACCGAGCTGCGGCAGCGCGGCGAAGGTCTGCACGAAGTTGTCGTTGACGGTGCCGCCGAAGTAGGCCGGGTCGTCGGAGTTGACGGTCACGCACAGGCCGGCCGCCAGCAGCGCCGGCAGGTTGTGCGACGCCAGGTCTGGGAACACGCGCAGCTTGACGTTGGACAGCGGACACACCGTCAGCGGCACGCGCTCGCGTGCCAGCCGCTCGACGAGCGCCGGCGACTCGGTGCAGCGCACGCCGTGGTCGATGCGGCGCACCTGCAGCACGTCGAGCGCGGTCTCGATGTAGGCCGCCGGGCCCTCCTCGCCGGCGTGCGCGACCGCCTCCAGACCGAGCTCGCGGGCGCGTGCGAAGACGCGCGCGAACTTCTCCGGCGGATGGCCGCGCTCGCTGCTGTCCAGGCCGACGCCGACCAGGCGCTCGCGCCACGGCAGCGCGCTCTCGAGCGTCGCCATCGCGTCGTCCTCGTCCAGGTGGCGCAGGAAGCACAGGATGAGCTTGGACGAGATGCGCAACTCCTGGTGCGCACGCTGGCAGGCATGGTGCAGACCGAGGATCACGCGTTCGATCGGCACGCCGCGCGCGGTGTGCGTCTGCGGGTCGAAGAACAGTTCCGCGTGTACCACGTTGTCGGCCGCGGCGCGCTGGAAGTAGGCCCAGGCCATGTCGAAGAAGTCGCGCTCCTCGACCAGCACGCCGGCACCCGCGTAGTAGACATCGAGGAAGCTCTGCAGGTCGGTGAAGGCATAGGCCGCGCGCAGCGCCTCGACGCTGTCGTAGGCCAGTGGCACGCCGTTGCGGCGCGCCAGCGCGAAGATCAGCTCGGGCTCGAGCGTGCCCTCGATGTGCACGTGCAGCTCGGCCTTGGGCATGGTGCGCAGCAGTGCCGGCAGACGCTCGCGCGGGATGCGGTCGAAGTCGATGGACATGGGCAAGGCTCCTGGAATCGCGCAAAGCGTACCTCGAACGCGCGGGGCGGGCGAAAGGCGGCGCCGCGCCAACGCCCTCACCCCCTCGGGTGATGCGCCGCATGCAGCTGCCGCAGCCGCTCGCGTGCGACGTGGGTGTAGATCG
>CAZQPN010000289.1:0-4591 GCA_964595215.1 uncultured Rubrivivax sp.
CGCCCTTGAGCACGAGGATCACGTGGTTGTAGATGACCTCGATGCCGTTGACGTTCAGGAGGATGTTGCTCATCGGTCTTTCCTGCGCTTGTCCGAGCGTCGCGCGCGACGCTCGGACAAGGGCCCCTTGCGGGGCCCGGAGAAGGTCAGCTCTGGCAGTCGGCCGGGGCGCGGCGCTGCAGCTTCTTCTCGGCGGCGTACTTCTCGGCCGAGGCCTTGACCAACGGCCTGATGATCTGCTCGTCGGCCTGCAGCCAGTCGGACGACCAGGTGAACTTGCTGCCGTCCCAGGTGTGCACCCGCGTGAAGGCCGATCCCATGTGGTCGACGCAGCTGGTCGAGACCGGACGCATCACGTCCTTGAAGCCCAGCGCATCGAGCTTGGCCTGCGTCAGGTTCAGGTTCTCGTAGCCCCAGCGTGCCTGCTCGCCGGTCATGACCTTGCCCTTGCCGAAGCGCTCCTGCGCCGTGCGAACGCCCTCGACCGCGAGCATCGCGCCGATCGCGCCGCGCATGTAGAGCACGGTCCCCACCTCTTCCTTCGGCCCGGCGCCCTCGCCCTTGGCGTGCACCTTCTCGAGGATCTCCTTGACGACCGCCGAGCCGAACTCGGCGCCGTGCTGCATCATCACCGCGCTGTATCCCTTGGCGGCGGCGCCCACGTCCTTCAGGTCAGGCTCGGCGCCCGACCACCAGGTGCCGAACATCTTCTCGCGCGGGTAGCCGGTGGCCACGGCCTCCTTGATGGCGGTCGGCGTCATCACGCCCCAGGTCTGCATGACGACGAAGTCGGGCCGCTGCTGGCGCACCTGCAGCCAGATCGACTTCTGCTCGACGCCCGGCGCCGGCACCGGCAGCAGCAGCAGCTCGAAGCCATGCATCTTCGAGCGCTCCTGCATGATGGGCAGCAGTTCCTTGCCGAAGGCGCTGTCGTGGTACACGGCCGCGATCTTCTTGCCACGCAGCTTGTCCCATCCGCCCTGCGTCTTGGCGATGTGCTGCAGCACGGTGTCGCCAGCCACCCAGTAGTGGCCGATCAGCGGAAAGTTCCACTTGAAGATGCCGCCGTCGGCCGAATCGCTTCGACCGTAGCCGGAGGTGATGAGCGGAATCTTGTCGCCCGGCACCTTGTCGGTCAGGGCGAAGGTGATGCCGGTGGACAGCGGCTGGAACACGGTGGCGCCGCCGTGCCGGCCCTTCAGGCGCTCGTAGCACTCCACCCCGCGGTCGGTGGCGTAGGCGGTCTCGCACTCCTCCACCAGCGTCATCACGCCGTTGATGCCGCCCCGGGCGTTGACGAGCTTCATGTAGTCGTTGTGGCCGTTGGCCCAGGGCGTGGCGTTCGGCGCCACCGGCCCGGTACGACCGGACAGCACGGGGAAGAACTGGACCTTGTCTTGGGCCAGCGTGGCGCCGGACGCCACGAGGCCTCCGGTGCCGGCGGCGGCCATCGCGATGGCCAGGGTGATCGAGCGGATCTTCATGTGTCTGCCTCCAGAGGTGGGTGGTGGTGCACTCGTCGGTGCGGGGAACTCGGTCGCGTCGGTGCTCAGTGCGGGAACGGCCACAGGCGCAGCTTCTCCTTGCCGACGGACCACAGGCGTGCCAGGCCGTGCGGTTCGACGATGAGGAAGAAGACGATCAGGCCGCCGAAGATCATCAGCTCGGTGTGCGCGATCAGCGCGGTGCTGATCGTCAGGCCGACCAGGCTGCCCAGCGCCGGCAGCGCCTGGTTCAGCACGATCGGCAGAACGACGATGAACGCGGCGCCGAAGAAGCTGCCCATGATCGACCCCAGCCCGCCGATGATGACCATGAACAGCAGCTGGAACGAGCGGTCGATGGAGAAGGCCGCCGGCTCCCAGGAGCCCAGGTGCACGAAGCCCCACAGCGCACCGGCCACGCCGACGATGAAGGAGCTCACGGCGAAGGCCGTGAGCTTGGCGTAGACCGGCCGGATGCCGATGACGGAGGCGGCCACGTCCATGTCCCGGATGGCCATCCACTCGCGGCCGATGTGGCCACGCACCAGGTTCTTCGCGAGCAGCGCAAACACCAGCACGAATCCCAGACAGAACAAGTACTTGCCCAGCGGGCTGTCGATGCGGGTGCCGAACAGGGTCAGGTCGGCCACGCTGACGGTGCCGGAGGTGGAGTTGTTCGTGAACCACGACACCCGCAGGAAGGCCCAGTCGAAGAAGAACTGCGCGGCCAGCGTGGCCACCGCCAGGTACAGGCCCTTGATGCGCAGCGACGGGATGCCGAACAACACGCCCGCGACCGTGGCGCACAGCCCGCCGAGCAGGATCGCGACCACCACCGGCATGCCGGGCACGCGCACGAAGAAGTTGTAGGCGGCGTAGGCCCCCACCGCCATGAAGGCCCCGGTGCCGAGCGAGATCTGCCCGCAGTAGCCGACCAGGATGTTCAGGCCCAGCGCGGCCAGCGACAGGATCAGGAACGGGATCAGGATGGCGCGGAACAGGTACTCGTCGGCGAGCAGCGGCACGCCGACGAGCGCGAAGGCCACGAGCAGCCCGATCGCCACGCGGTCCTGCGTGATCGGAAAGATCTGCTGGTCGGTCGTGTAGCTGGTCTTGAACTGACCGTTCTCTCTGTACAGCATGGCTCAGACCCGATCGATGATCTTCTCGCCGAACAGGCCTTGCGGCCTGACGAGCAACACGAGCAGCACCAGCACGTAGCCGAACCAGATCTCGATGCCGCCCCCTAGGAAGGGGCCGATGTAGATCTCCGAAAGCTTCTCGCCGACGCCGATGATGAGCCCGCCGATGATGGCGCCGGGCACGCTGGTCAGGCCACCGAGAATGACGACAGGCAGGGCCTTCAGTGCCACCAGCGACAGCGAGAACTGCACCCCCAGCTTGCTGCCCCAGATGATGCCGGCCACCAGTGCGACGAAGCCGGCGACGCTCCACACGATGACCCAGATGCGGTTCAGAGGAATGCCGATGCTCTGCGCGGCCTGGTGGTCGTCGGCCACCGCGCGCAGCGCGCGGCCGGTGCCTGTCTTCTGGAAGAACAGGCTCAGCAACGCGACCAGGGCAGCCGCGATGACGGCTGCGTACAGGTCTTCCTTGCTGACCAGCACGCCGCCTTCGAAGACGTCTTCGAGAAGGAACATCGGGTCCTTCGGCAGGCCGACGTCGATCCTGTAGATGTCGCTGCCGAACAGCGTCTGGCCGAAGCCGTCGAGGAAGTAGGTGATGCCCAGCGTGGCCATCAACAGCGTGATGCCCTCCTGGTTGACCAACTTTGACAGCACCAGCCGCTCGATCAGCCAGGCGACCGCCACCATGATCAGCAACGCCGCGGCAAAAGCCAGCAGGTTGGCCAGCAGTTTGCTGTCGAAGCCCAGCAGCGCCGGGAACCACTCCGAGAAGCGCGCCATCGCCAGCGCGGCGAACAGCACCATCGCGCCCTGAGCGAAGTTGAACACGCCGCTGGCCTTGAAGATCAGCACGAAGCCGAGCGCGACGAGCGAGTACAGCACGCCCGTCATCAGGCCGCCCATCAGCGCTTCGAGAAAGAATCCCATGCGGCTTCCCCTGCTCAGTGTGCGGTGCCGAGGTACGCGCTGATCACGTCCTCGTTGCGGCGCACCTCGGCGGGCGTGCCGTCGCCGATCTTCTTGCCGTAGTCGAGCACGACCACGCGGTCGGAGATGTCCATCACCACCCCCATGTCGTGCTCGATCAGCACGATGGTGGTGCCGAACTCGTCGTTGACGTCGAGGATGAAGCGGCTCATGTCCTGCTTCTCCTCGACGTTCATGCCGGCCATCGGCTCGTCGAGCAGCAGCACCTGCGGCTCCATCGCCAGCGCGCGGCCGAGGTCGACGCGCTTCTGCAGCCCGTAGGGCAGGCGGCCGACCGGGGTCTTGCGGTAGGGCTGGATCTCGAGGAAGTCGATGATGCGCTCGACCACCGCCCGGTGCGCGATCTCCTCGCGCTCGGCGGGCCCGAAGCCGAAGGGGTTGCGCAGCGCCTGCCAGAAGAGGTTGCTCTTCATCTTCAGGTTGCGCCCGGTCATGATGTTGTCGAGCACGCTCATGCCCTTGAACAGGGCCAGGTTCTGGAACGTGCGGCCGATGCCCATCTCCGCGACCTGACGGCTGTTCATGTGGCTGAAGGTCTGGCCGCGGAAGGTGATCGAGCCCTGCTGCGGCTGGTACACGCCGTTGATGCAGTTGAGCATGCTGCTCTTGCCGGCGCCGTTGGGGCCGATGATGGCGCGCACCTCGTGCTCGCGCACGTCGAAGCTGATGTCGGTCAGCGCCTTGACGCCGCCGAAGGCCAGCGAGATGTTCCTGACGTCGAGGATGACGTCACCGGTCTTGCGTCCTGACATGTCAGCGCCCACCGTGGCGGCAGGGAGGGTGAACGGGGCGGCGACGCGTCATGCGGCCCGCCGCACCGGGGCGAAGGTCTTGGCGTCGGCGATCTTCAGCGTCGCCGCCACGATGCCGGTGCGGCCGTCCTCGAAGGTCACCTGCGTCTCGACGTACTGCTCGGCCTTGCCGCCGTACAGCGCGTCCACCAGCACCTGGTAGCGCTCGCCGATGTAGCCG
>CAZQPN010000290.1:0-4194 GCA_964595215.1 uncultured Rubrivivax sp.
GCAGGTTCAGCCAGAGCTGGAAGCCCTCCATTGCGCCCTCGGCCTGCTCCGGCATTTCGCTGTGGATGACGCCGCGGCCGGCGGTCATCCACTGCACGCCGCCGGGCTGCAGCAAGCCCTCGTTGCCGGCCGAGTCCCGGTGTCGCATCCGTCCCTGCAGCATGTAGGTCACGGTCTCGAAGCCGCGATGCGGATGGTCGGGAAAGCCGCCGATGTAGTCGCCCGGGTTCTCGGTGCCGAAGGCGTCGAGCATCAGGAAGGGGTCGAGCCGGCGCTGCAGCGGCTGCGTCAGCACGCGAACGAGCTTGACGCCGGCGCCGTCGGAGGTGGGCTGGCCGGCGACGAGGCGCTCGACCGGCCGGCTGGTGAAGGTCTTGTCCATGCCGACACTGTAGGCCGAGGCGGTCTGCCCGTGCTTGCGGCCGCCTGCACACGGCATTCGATGGGCTTGCATGCCACACTGCGGCGAGAGCCGCGCACAATGCGTGCTCGCCTCGAGCCCCGGGAGACCCCCGCATGACCGCATCCCGCACCCCGTTGCCCGCCACCCTCTGGCGCCTCACCGCCGCCGTGCTCGCCGGTGCGGCGGTGCTGGCGTGCGCCATGCCGGCGGCGGCCGCCGCCTCCCGCGCGCCCTCGACCAACGTCGCCTGGCTGACCGCCGCCGCCGAGGCCGATGTCGACCGTGCCTTCGCGCAGGCCCGCGTCGAGCGCAAGCCGGTGCTGCTGTATTGGGGCGCGAGCTGGTGCCCGCCGTGCAACCAGCTGAAGTCCACCTTCTTCAACCGCCAGGACTTCGCCGAGGCCTCGCGCGGCTTCGTCGCCGTGCACGTCGACGGCGACCAGCGCGGCGCGCAGAAGATCGGCGCGCGCTTCAAGGTCAGCGGCTATCCGACCGTGGTGCTGTTCAAGGCCGACGGCAGCGAGATCACGCGCCTGCCCGGCGAGGTCGAGCCCGAGCGCATGATGGCCGTGCTGCGCCTGGGCATGGCCGGCGGCAGGCCGGTCAAGGCCGTGCTGGCCGACCTCGACGCCGGGCGCAAGCTCGCCGCCGGTGAGTGGCGCATGCTGGCCTTCTACAGCTGGGCCACCGACGAGCAGCAGCTGCTGCCGCGCGACGAGGTGCCCGGCCTGCTCGCACGCATGGCCGTGTCGGCGTCGGGCAGCGGATCGACGGCCGATGCCGACACGCGCACGCGGCTGTGGCTGAAGGCGGTCGCCGCCAGCGACGACGGCCGGGGGCTGAAGGCGGACGACGCGCTGCGCGCCCGCGTGCGCGGCGTGCTCGCTGACCCGGCCGCCGCACGACGCCATGCCGACGTGCTGGCCGGCGACGCGCGCGCGATGGTGCGCGCGCTGACCGACGACGAGACCGCCGAGCGCACCCGCCTGACGGCCGACTTCGCCGCCGTGCTGCGCCGGCTGGAGGCCGACCCGACGCTGTCGCGCGGAGACCGCATCGGTGCGCTGATCGCCCGCATCGACCTGGCCCGGATGGACCAGCCGCGCGACGCCGTGAAGGTCGACGTGCCGGCGGCGCTGCGTGCCGACGTGCGTTCCCATGTCGCGCGCGACGATCGCGAGATCAGCGACGGCTACGAGCGCCAGGCCGTGATCACCGCCGGCGCGTATGCGCTGTCGCACGCCGGGCTGTGGGACGACAGCGACGCGCTGCTCAAGGGCAACCTGGCGCGCAGCCATTCGCCCTACTACCTGATGAGCCAACTCGCCGGCAACGCGCGCCGGCTCGGGCGCGCCGACGAGGCGCTCGGCTGGTACGCGCAGGCGTTCGACAAGAGCCAGGGCCCGGCGACGCGCCTGCAGTGGGGGTCGAGCTACCTGACGGCGCTCGTCGACCTGGCACCGGCCGACGCCGCACGCATCGAGCAGGTCGCCGCGCAGCTGATCGACGAGGCCGCTGCCGACCCGGGTGCCTTCAGCGGCCGCAGCGTTCGCTCGATGCAGCGGGTCTCGCGCAAGCTGATGGGCTGGAACACCGACGGTGGTCACGACGCGGTGCTCGAGCGGCTGCGTGGCCGCCTCGCCGGCACCTGCGCGAAAGTCGACCCGGCCGACGGCCAGCGCGCGGCCTGCCAGGCCCTGCTGCCGCCCGAGCCGGCGGCCGGGGCGACCAAGGCCGCTGCCGGCGACAAGGCGGCGCAGGCGGCTCCGGCCGTGACGTCTGCCCGCGGCGGCTGACGCCACTCATCCGCCGCCGCGGGCCGTTCGGTCCGCCGATCCGGCCGCCGGCCCGGATCGGCGGCGCGCGCCGCGGTGCTGCCACGACAATGCGCGCCATGCGACCGATCCCCCTCCTGGCCTGCGCTGCGCTGATGGCGGCGTGGCCTGCGTCAGTGGCACTCGCTGCCACCGAAGCCTGCCGCCTGCGCGGCGTCGAGCACGAGGCGCGCTGCGGCATCGTCCAGAGGCCGCTCGATCCGGCGCGCCCCGACGGCCCGCAGATCGACATCCACTACGCCGTGCTGCCCGCGCTGGCGCGCCTGAAGAAGCCCGACCCGGTGTTCTTCTTCGCCGGCGGCCCGGGCCAGAGCACGATCGATCTCGCCGGGCCGATGGGCCGGCTGATGGCGCGGCTGGGCAATCGGCGCGACATCGTGCTGATCGACCAGCGCGGCACCGGGCGCAGTGCGCCGCTGGACTGCGAGCCGCCCGACCCGACCGCGCCGCTGCGCGACATGGCCGACCCGGCGCGACAGCGCGCCGAGCTGGCGCGCTGCCGGACGCAGCTCGAGTCGTTGCCGCATGGCGACCTGCGCCAGTACACGACGACGATCGCGATGGCCGATGCCGACGCCGTGCGCCGGGCGCTGGGGGCCGATCGCGTCAACCTCGTCGGCGCCTCCTACGGGACACGCGCCGCGCTGGAGTACCTGCGCCAGTTCCCGCAGGCGGTGCGGCGCGTCGTGCTCGATGGCGTCGCGCCACCGGACATGGCGCTGCCACAGGGGCTCGCGGTCGACGGCCAGGCCGCGTTCGACGCCATGGCGGCTTCCTGCGCCGCCGACTTCGCCTGCGCCACGCACTACCCCGAGGTTCACAAGGCATGGCGCACCGTGCTGGCCAGCCTGCCGCGCGACGTGACGGTGCCGCATCCGGTCACCGGACGGGAGGAGCGCATGCGGCTGACGGAGGGCGTCGCCGTCGGGCTGCTGCGGCTGCCGCTGTACGTGCCGGCGCTGGCGTCGGCGCTGCCGCTGGCGATCAGCGACGCCGCCGAGGGGCGTTTCGGCACCCTGGTGGGTCTTGCAGGCGCGACGATGGGCCGCCGCGGCGCGCTCGAGCTGTCGCAGGGCATGCACTTCTCCGTGGTCTGCGCCGAGGACGTTCCGCGCATGACCGCCGATGGGATCGCGCAGGCGGCAGCCCGGGCGCCGGATTTCGGCGACACGCTGTCGGCGCTGTACAGCGACGTTTGCGCCGACTGGCCGCGCGGCCAGGTGCCGGCCGCCTTCTATGCCGTGCCGGCGGCGCCGGTGGCGACGCTGGTGCTGTCCGGCGGCATCGATCCCGTGACGCCGCCGCGCCACGGCGCGCGCGTCACGCAGGCGCTCGGCGCCAAGGCGCGCCACGTCGTGGTGCCGAACGCAGGCCATGGCGTGATGGCCATCGGCTGCATGCGCGATGCGCTGTACCGCTTCGTCGACGCCGAATCCGACGACGACGCGCTGACGGTGGACACCGCCTGCGTCGAGCGCATCCCGCGCCCGCCGGCGTTCCAGCCCGTCCGGCCCGAGACGGCCGCAGCGGCCGGCGCCGCCAGCGCGAAGGAGGGCGCGCGATGATCGAGGTGCACGACCTGAGCAAGCGCTTCGTCCAGGGCCGCAGGCGCAAGGCGCGCACGGTGCAGGCGGTCGCCGGCGTCAGCTGGACCGCGCGCGACGGCGCGATCACCGGGCTGCTGGGCCCGAACGGCGCCGGCAAGACGACGACGCTGCGCATGGTCGCCGGCCTGATCGAGCCCGACGGCGGCCATGTGCGCGTCGACGGTGTCGACGTGGCCCGCGACCCGCGCGGCGCGCGGTCGAGGCTGGGAGTGCTGGGCGACGCGCGCGGCCAGATCCTGCACCACCTCGCCGACCTCGGCGGTCGCCTTGGCGGTCTGGTTGGACAGGTTCTTGACCTCGCCCGCCACCACCGCGAAGCCCTTGCCCGCGTCGCCCGCCCGCGCCGCCT
>CAZQPN010000290.1:4204-4588 GCA_964595215.1 uncultured Rubrivivax sp.
GCGTGCTGAGCGACGCGCGCGGCCTGTATCCGCGGCTGACGGCGCGCGAGAACATCGTCTACTACGGCCGGCGGCACGGCATGACGGACGCCGCCGCGGCCGCGCGCGCGGCGCAGCTGGCCGAGCTGCTGGAGATGGCGCCGCTGCTCGATCGCCGCACCGAAGGATTCAGCCAGGGCGAGCGCATGAAGACGGCGCTGGCGCGCGCGCTGGTGCACGACCCGGCGCACATCATCCTCGACGAGCCGACGAACGGTCTGGACGTGCTCGCCACACGCGCGCTGCGCGACGCGCTGCGTCGCCTGCGCGACGAGCACGGCAAGTGCATCGTCTTCTCGACCCACATCATGCAGGAGGTCGAGCGGCTGTGCGACCAGGTCGTCG
>CAZQPN010000291.1:0-4580 GCA_964595215.1 uncultured Rubrivivax sp.
TCGAGATCCCGCCGCTGCGCGAGCGCACCGGCGACGCCGTGCTGCTGGCGCACGCCTTCCTGCGCCGCTTCGCGGCCGAGCAGCGGCGCGGCGCGCTGGCCTTCACCGAGGACGCGATCCGTGCCATCGAGGCGCATGCCTGGCCCGGCAACGTGCGCGAGCTGATCAACGTCGTCAAGCGGGCGTCGATCATGGCCGACAACGGCCGCGTCGGCGCCGTCGACCTGGGGCTGAAGCCGCCCGAGGCCGCGCCGCCGGAGGCGCCGGCCGAACACACCGACCTCGACCTGCGCAGCATCCGCGAGCGGGCCGAGCGCGAGGCCATCGTCACCGCGCTGGCACGCTCGAACGGCAACGTGCTGCGCGCGGCCGAGATGCTGGGCGTCAGCCGGCCGACGCTGTACGACCTGATGCACCGGCTGGCGGTGAAGTGAACCCCGCGATGCCAGAACCATCCAAGGCGCACACCGCCCACCGGTGCCCGATGGCGCCGACGCACAAAGACAGGGAGATCCCGTGAAGAAACGACCGCTCCAGCGCAGCCTCGCGCCCGTCCTGCTCGCCCTCTCGGCCGCCGTGCTGACGGCCTGTGGCGTGGCCGACGACCCGGCCGAACTGGTCGCCTCGGCCAAGACCTACCTGGCCAAGGACGACCGCCAGGCCGCCATCATCCAGCTCAAGACCGCGCTGCAGCAGGATCCGAACGCCGGCGAGGCACGGGTGCTGCTGGGCCAGGCGCTGCTGGCCAACGGCGATGCGTCCGGGGCGGCGATCGAGCTGCGCAAGGCGCTCGACCTGCAGGTCGACGAGAACCAGGTCGTGCCGCCGCTGGCGCGCGCCCTGTTCGTGCTCGGCGACTACCAGCGGCTGACGCAGCAGTTCGAGAACACCGTGCTGTCCGACCCGACGGCCGAGGCCGACCTGAAGGTCACGCTGGCACGCACCTACGGCGGCGTCGGCCGGCGCGACAAGGCGCGCGACGCGGCTCAGGCGGCGCTGAAGGCGGTGCCCGACTACGGCCCGGCGAACATCTTCATGGCGCGGCTGCAGGCCGACACCGGCGACATCGACGGCGCGATCTCGGCCATCGACAAGCAGCTCGAGCGCACGCCGCAGGACGCCGAGGGCTGGCAGGTCAAGGGCGACCTGCTGGCGCTGGGCAAGCGCGACGCCGACGGCGCGCTGGCCGCCTACCGGCAGGCGCTGCAGGTCAAGCCCAACCACGTGCCGGCGCACAGCGGCGCGATGACGGTGCTGTTGTCCAAGCAGGACGTCGAGGGCGCCAAGGCGCAGCTGGCCGACCTGCAGAAGGTGCTGCCCGGCCACCCGCAGACGCAGTACTTCGCCGGCAACGTCGCGCTGCTCGAGCGCAACCTGGACCGCGCCAAGGAGATCACCGACCAGCTGCTGCGCGTCGCCGCCGACAACCCGCGCGTGCTGCAGCTGGCCGGCGCGGTGGAGTTCGAGCGCGGCAGCATGCTGCAGGCCGAGAACCACCTGTCGAAGGCGCTGGCGCTGGCGCCGGGGCTGGACGTGTCGCGCCGCCTGCTGACGCTGACCCACCTGCGCCGCGCCGAGCCGGCCAAGGCGCTGCTGGTGATGCAGCCGCTGCTCGAGCGGCCGAACGTGCCGGCAGCCGTCTGGTCGATGAAGGGCCAGGCCCACGTGCAGCAGGGCGAGCTGCAGGAGGCCGAGGAGGCCTTCGCGAAGGCGGCCCAGCTGAACCCGGACGACGCCCGCAGCCAGACCGCGCTGGCCGTCAGCCGGGTGCTGCAGGGCGAGACCGAGAGCGGCCTGGCGCAGCTGCGCTCGCTGGCCGCCGACGAGGACAGCTCGGTGGCCGACCTGCCGCTGATCGCCACGCTGGTGCGCCAGCGCGACTTCCCCGGCGCACTGAAGGCGATCGACGCGCTGGAGAAGAAGCAGCCCGACCGGCCGGTGGCGTCCAACCTGCGCGCGCGCGTGCTGCTGGCGCAGGGCGACCGGCCGGGCGCGGTCAAGGCCTTCGAGCGCGCACTCGAGATCCAGCCCTCGTTCTTCCCCGCCGCGGCGGCGCTGGCGCAGATCGCGCTGGCCGAGAAGCGCCCGGCCGACGCGCAGGCCATCGTCGACAAGGTGCTGGCCGCGGACCCGAAGAACAGCCAGGCGCTGATCGCCAGCGCCGCGCTGAAGGCACGCGCCGGGGCCAAGCGCGAGGACATCGTCGCGATGTTCACGCGCGCGATCCAGCAGGTGCCGACCGACGCCGCGCCGCGGCTGGCGCTGGTCAACTACCAGCTGGCGCAGAAGGAGGTGCCGGCGGCGCTGAGCACGGCGCAGCAGGGCGTCGCCGCCCTGCCCGACCACGCCGGCCTGCTCGACGCCCTGGGCCGCGCCCAGGCCGCCTCGGGCGACACCAACCAGGCGATCAGCAGCTTCAACAAGCTGGCGCAGATGCTGCCGAACTCGCCGGCGCCCCACATGCGCCTGGCCGACGTGCAGTGGGCGGCGAAGAACCAGGACGCCGCGGTGCAGGCCTTGCGCCGCGCGCTCAGCATCGACCCGGACAACCTGCAGGCGCAGCGCGCCCTGGTCGACGCCTACCTGGCACAGGACAAGACCGCCGATGCGCTGCGGGTGGCGCGCGAGATCCAGACGCAGCGGCCGAAGGCCGACGTCGGCTACCTGGTCGAAGGCGGCATCGAGGCGTCCAAGCAGCGCTGGGACCCGGCGCTGGCGGTCTACCGCAAGGGTCTGGCGGCGGCCCCCGAATCGACCCAGCTCGCCACCCGCATCCACGTCGCGCTGACGGCGTCCAAGAAGACGGCCGACGCCGACCGCCACGCCGCCGCCTGGCTCAAGGCGCACCCCAAGGATGCGGGTTTCCGCTTCTACCTGGGCGATCTGGCGCTGTCCAAGCGCGACCTGCCCGAGGCCGAGAAGCAGTACCGCGAGGTGCTCGAGCTGCAGCCGGAGAACGCGCTGGCGCTCAACAACGTCGCCTGGCTGATGGCCACGCAGAAGAAGCCCGGCGCCGTGCCGCTGGCCGAGAAGGCGGTCGAGCTGCTGCCCGACCGGCCGGTCATCATGGACACGCTGGCCACCGCGCTGGCCGCCGAGGGCCAGCCGGACAAGGGCGTGGACATCATGCGCCAGGCCCTGGCGCTGGACGACAAGAACCCGATGTGGCGCCTCAACCTGGCGCGGCTGCTGATCCAGGCCGGCGACAAGACGGCGGCCAAGACCGAGCTCGACACGCTGGCCGCGCTGGGCGACAAGTTCCCGCGCCAGAAGGACGTCGAGGAACTGCGCGCGCAGCTCTGACGGCGGATTGACGGCCGGGTGACGGTGGGTCGCGCGCGACGCGCCCGCCGGTCTTGTTCAGTGGAGCTTCAACGCGCCACTGTCGACGAAATGGCGGAATTGCTGCAGCGGGATCGCCGCAGAACCATGGACCTCACCGTCGGTCCACGAGATGGTCGCATCGAGCTCGGTCGTCTCGACTTCGCAAGGCCCCGGCCGGATGGTCATCTCGACACCGTCGCCTTCACGATAGATCACCTTGCCGACGATCGTGCAGGACTGCTTGGGCATCGTTCAACTCCTCGAGAGATGCGGCGCGGGTCGGCCGCCGACGTGCGGAGATGAACCGTCCGCACCGCGTTGACCTTAACACCGCGTCGCCCCCCTGAAGAACGAACGGTTCTACGCCCGGGACTGGCTGAACACGACCATCGACGAGTTCATCGCAGCGCTCGACGCCTGCATCTGCTGGTACAACGAGGCACGGATCAAGACCTCGCTCGGCTCACGCAGCCCGAGGGAGCACCGCAAAGCTCTGGGAATCGCCGTCTAACCAGTCCAAGTTTGCTGCCGCACCCCCGATGGCCATCGAGGCCGAACCGGGATCAACCCTGCCGACGCCCCCGTCGGGCTGCGCATCGCGGCGACGACGACATCGGTGTCCAGGACCAGACGCATGCCTCATGGCATCCTCGGCGATGTCATGCCCTTGTGCCGACCGGGACCGTCCGGGGACACCGCCCCGGCCCCGGACGCCACGCCGTCAGCGCGGCAGCGCCGTCGCCCCCATCAGGAAGCGGTCCACCTCGCGTGCCGCCTGGCGGCCCTCGCGGATCGCCCAGACGACGAGCGACTGCCCGCGCCGCATGTCGCCGGCGGCGAAGACCTTGGGCACGTTGGTGGCGTAGCCGGTCTCGTCGTCGACGCCCGCCTTGGCGTTGCCGCGGCCGTCGCGCTCGACACCGAAGGCTTCGAGCACGCTGGCCACCGGGCTCGTGAAGCCCATCGCCAGCAGCACGAGGTCGGCCTTCCACTCCTTCTCGGTGCCCGGCACCTCGACCATCCTGCCGCCCTGCCACTGGACGTGCACCGTGGTCAGGCCCTTGACCTTGCCCTTGTCCTTGCCGGTGCCGGGCACGAAGGCCTTGGTCGCGATCGCGAACTCCCGATCGCAGCCTTCCTCGTGGCTGGAGCTGGTGCGCAGCTTGGTGGGCCAGTAGGGCCAGGTCAGCGGCTTGTCCTCCTCCTCGGGCGGCTGCGGCATCAGCTCGAACTGCGTCACGCTGGCGGCGCCGTGG
>CAZQPN010000292.1:0-4579 GCA_964595215.1 uncultured Rubrivivax sp.
TGTCCTGGCGCGCCAGCAGCCAATCCATGGCGGCATACAGGTCGTCCTCGGTGGCGTCGGCCACGCCGAAGTCCTCGGCCAGGGTCGAGCAGTGCCAGCGCCGGGAAGTGGCCAGCTTGGTGTCGGGCTGCACGATGCGCGAGGCCACCATGGCCAGCACCAGGTCGCGCTCGCGGCTGGGCTTCGAGGCGATCACCGAGGCCAGACCCAGGCGCTGCATGGCCAGCGCGACGGCGTGCACGTGGCCGTGCGGACGCGAGCGCACCACCTCCAGGGCCTGCGAGGCCGCCACGAAGGTCTCGCCCTGCAGCGAGCGGCGGATGATGTCGATCAGAGCGTCCGGCAGGTGCGACAGGTTGCCCAGGGTCTCGTTCTTGACCTTGCCGTCTTCGCGGTAGCTGCGGCGCAGCAAGTGGGTGCAGTAGACCTTGTCCTTGTAGGTGCGCCGGGTGGTGACGACGTGGGCGGTTCCGGTGCGTGCGGGCATGAACGGCATTCTGCACCGTTCCATGCACAAGTGCAACACAGTTTAGTGACTACGCATTGAAGCACAAAAATGGCCCGAGAGGGCCGGATTTGTGAGACGTGACAGGGACTTGCCAGCGCCGCGCCTCAGGTGAGGGCGCGGAACTTCAGACTAGGGGGTTGCGGTAAGCTGCGAGGTTTCGGGCGACCATCTGCCGCGAGCGGCAAGCGTGACATGAAGAGATCCGCAGACGGCATGAGTGACGCCGAACTCGACCGGCTGGACAGCTTTCTGCGTTCGCCCGAGTTGGCACCGCGCGCGCTCGATGCCGCCGGCCTGCAGGGTCTGGCAGCGGCGCTGGCTGTCGCGCCCGACCTGGTGCTGCCCAGCAAGTGGCTGGCGCATCTCTGGGACGCCGACGAAGGGCGCGAGCAACCGGTGTTCGGCAGCCTGGCCGAGGCCAACGAGATCGCCGGCCTGGCGACTCGGCTGTACAACGAGGTCGCCAGCGCGTTGGGCCCTGCGGCGACCACCGCGTTGAAGCCGCTGTACAGGCACTCGGCGCGCTGGAGCGTGGCCCAGTTCTGCCGCGGCTTTCTGGTTGGCGTGCGACTCGGCGGCACTGGCTGGGAGCGCCTTCGCAGCGAGCGGCCGGAGTGGCTCGCGACCTTCGAAGCCGAAGCGCCGGACGCCGACGAGATCGACGCGCTGCTGGTCCGCATCGCGGGCTACTGGCGCGGCGGTGCGGGCACCAGCGGCGATCCATGGGAAGAACTGCGACCGGCGTTCGAGTTCTTTCGCCGCCCATTCCCGCATGCGTCCGTGAAGGAGGCGATGTCGCGGCGCGAGGAACTCGCGCCGCACTTGGTCCAGCTGCTGGAGGACATCGCGCGCGACCCCGAGATCGCTGCCGATCCCGACTACATGCTGCACCACTTCGCGATCGCGTTTCTGGCGGTCTGGCGCGACACGAGGGCCTATGCGCCGATGCTGTCGATCGCGCGCCTGCCGTACGACATCGTCGACGAGCTGTTCGGCGACGCGCTGTTCGAGACTTTCGGTCGCGCGCTCGCCGCCGTCTGCGACGGCGATGTCGAGCCGCTGCGCGAAATCATCAGCGACGCGTCGGTGTCGAACTGGGTGCGGATGACAGTGTTCGACTCTTGGACGCTGCGTGTGCTCGAGGGAGACTCCGATGCAGACGAGTACGAGCAGTTCCTGTTCGAGTTCGGCCATCGGGAGGCCGAACGCCTTCGCCGTGACGGCCCGCAGCGCGACGACGCCCCGGAGATGCTGGACGACGTCGTGAGCCAGGTCTGCGACCTGCCGTCACCGCGCTTGGTCGAGAGCGTACGCCAGTGGTTCGCGGAGAAGTTGGTCGACGAGAAGTCGGTCGATCTCCCGTTCTTCGAGGCCGAAGTCGCGCGCCCCGTCGCCGACAGGCTGGCGACGTTCAGGTCGCACCGCAAGAGCTACCCGACCGATGTGGCCGCTGAGATTGGCTGGTGGGCCTCCTACCAGGAAGACGACCCGCCGCGTAGGGCGCAGCAGGCGCCCTCCACCATCGTGCGCGATGGCCCCAAGATCGGTCGCAACGACCCCTGCCCCTGCGGCAGCGGACGCAAGTACAAGAAGTGCCACGGCGCGAACTGACTTTCCGGGACCGCTTGCCAGACATGCCCTTCGGCTCGGTGATCGGCCGGCTGGCGGCCAGGAACAGGAACTGCACGGGCTCGACCTCGACGAATGCGATGCTGCCGCACGCGTCGACCGCCAGCGCTCGACGCGCTTCGGCCGGGATCGTGATTGCCCCTTGCCGGTGACGGTGGCTGCGGTCCTGGTCGATAGCCTTTCACGCGCGTCGGGCACCTGACATCAATGCGGGGCTTCTCGGCCGCCAACTGCCGTCGAGTTTCGCACGCGGTCCAAATGGTCCGCCCACGCCTGCATCATCTCGCGCCGCGGGGCGAGGTAGGTCGCGTGGTTGTACGCCGCGCTGACGTCGTCGCGCTCTTGGTGGGCCAGCTGCAACTCGATGATGTCGTGCCGAAACCCCATCTCGTGCAGCGCCGTCGATGCCACGCCCCTGAAGCCGTGGCCGGTCATGCGTCCGCGGTATCCCATGCGGTACAGCGCGAACAGGATGGTGTTGTTGCTCATCGGACGCTCGTGGTCGCGCTCGCCCGGGAACAGCAGTCCCGACCGCCCTCTGGCTTCGTGCAGGCTGCGCAGCAGTTCCACGGCCTGCTTCGCCAGCGGCACGATGTGCGGCGTGCGCATCTTCATTCGAGCGGCCGGGATTCGCCATTCAGCCGCCTCGAGGTCGAACTCCTCCCAGCGTGCTCCGATGAGTTCGCTGGTGCGCACAAAGGTCAGGGCCATCAGCTTGAGCGCAAACCGCGTGGCGACAGAGCCGTCATAGGCTTCGATGCGGCGCAGCAGACCGGGCAGTTCCTTGGCGTCGAGCCTGGCGTGATTGCGCTTGCCGCGCGGACGCAGGGCGTCGCTGGGCCGAACGTCTGCCGCCGGATTGCGCTCGATGATGCCGTGCGCCACGGCATACCTCAGGATCTGGCCGCAGGTCTGCATCGCGCGCTTGGCGATGTCCAGGGCCCCACGGCTCTCGATCTTGCGTGCCATTGCCAGCAGCTTCGGCGCGGTGATCTCGCCGACCGGCTGGCTGCCGATCTCGGGGAAGACGTCGGCCTCGAGCCGCCGCCTGACGTAGTCGGCATGGCGGGCGCTGCGAGGCCCTCGCCAGTGCTCCCACCACGAAAGGGCCACCGAGGCGAAGGTGTTGCCCAGCGCGACCCGCTGCGCGAGCCGTTCGTCCTGTCTCACGGCCAGCGGGTCACGGCCGGCGTCCAGCTCGGCCTTGGCCGCGTCGCGCGCCTTGCGTGCCTGCGCCAGTGAGACGCGTGGGTAGACCCCGAGCGCCAGACGCTTCTCCTTGCCGGCATGGCGGTATTTCAGACGCCAGTACTTGCCGCCGTTGGGCAACAGCTCGAGGTACAGGCCACGATCGTCGGCAAGGCGCAGGCGGGCCTTGCCGTCGGGGCAGCGGGCGGTGCGGCAGGTCAGGTCGTTCAGCGCCATCGCGTCGGGGCAGTTGGGGGCACATTTCGCCCGCTGGGGGCAGCGACGCGATTTGTGCCCCCAACTGTGCCCCCGGCCGCGCTGCGACGTCAAGGCACCAAATGAGACCTGCTGAAACGCGAAAGCCCCGTGGGACGGGGCTTTGCGGGGGTTTCTCGGTTCTCTCTGGGCCGTCCTGGGACTGAATGGGACGACGACTTGGCGGAGTCGGAGGGATTCGAACCCTCGATGCGCTTTTAAGGCGCATACTCCCTTAGCAGGGGAGCACCTTCGGCCACTCGGTCACGACTCCTGGGCTGATCTGCGTATTCTATCCGCAGATGTCGCCGGCAGAACCGGAGTCCACGCTGCGGGTCCCCACTCTCAGACGCTGTCGCCCGACTTCTCGACTTCCAGGTCGAAGGCCTTGTGCAGCGCGCGCACGGCGAGCTCCATGTATTTCTCGTCGATCACGACGCTGGTCTTGATCTCGCTGGTGGAGATCATCTGGATGTTGATGCCCTCCTCCGACAGCGTGCGGAACATCTTGCTGGCCACGCCGACGTGGCTGCGCATGCCGATGCCGACGATCGAGACTTTGCAGATCTTCGGGTCGCCGAGCAGTTGCGCGGCCCCGGTGGCCGGCACGACCTGACCGCGCAGCAGATCCATCGTGCGCGCGTAGTCGTTGCGGTGCACGGTGAACGAGAAGTCCGTCCGGCCGTCGTGCGAGACGTTCTGGATGATGACGTCGATGTCGATGTTGGCATCGGCCACCGGGCCCAGGATCTGGTACGCGATGCCGGGCTTGTCGGGCACGCCCATGACGGTGATCTTGGCTTCGTCGCGGTTGAACGCGATGCCGGACACGACGGCTTGTTCCATCTTCTCGTCTTCCTCGAACGTGATCAGGGTCCCCGAGGCGGCTTCCTCGGCGAGCGGAATGTCCCAAGGCGTGAAGCTCGACAGCACGCGCAGCGGCACACGGTACTTGCCGGCGAACTCCACCGAGCGGATCTGCAGCACCTTGCTGCCTAG
>CAZQPN010000293.1:0-4521 GCA_964595215.1 uncultured Rubrivivax sp.
AGACGACCGGCTCGGCGACGGCGACGGTGACGCGCACGTGCGTGACCACCCCCTCCTGGATCAGCAGCTCGCCGACCGGCAGCGGATCCTTCACGACGCTCATCTTGCCGCGTGCGCGATGGCCGAGCTCGGCCACCTCCTTGGCATCGCGCACCGTCATGATGCCCATGCCGTGGGTGCCGTTGTCGGCCTTGACGACGACAAAGGGCTTCTCGTTGATCCCGTACTCCTTGTACTTGCGGCGGATCTTGGTCAGCAGCGCATCGGCATTGGTCTGCACGCAGTCCAGGCCGGTCGGCTCGGCGAAGTCGACCTCGCCGCAGCGGTTGAACATCGGATTGATCAGCCAGGGGTCCATGCCAAGAAGCTTGGCGAACTTCTTGGCCACCTCCTCGTAGCTCTGGAAGTGCTGGCTCTTGCGCCGGACCGTCCAGCCCGCGTGCAGCGGCGGCAGCAGGTACTGCTCGTACAGCCCGTCGAGCACCGGCGGCACACCGGCCGACAGGTCGTTGTTGAGCAGGATGGTGCAGGGGTCGAAGTCCTTCAGGCCGAGCCGGCCGCGCGTGCGCACGAGCGGCTCCATCGTCAGCGTGCCGCCATCGGGCAGGCGCATCTTGGTCGGCTTCTTGATCTCGTCGTCAAGCGTGCCCAGGCGCACGTTCAGGCCGGCCATCGTGAAGACCTGCATCAGCCGCTGGACGTTCTCCAGGTAGAAGCTGTTGCGCGTGTGGCGCTCGGGGATCAGCAGCAGGTTCTTGGCCTCGGGGCAGATCTTCTCGACCGCCGCCATTGCCGCCTGCACCGCCAGCGGCAGCATCTCCGCGCTCAGGTTGTTGAAGCCGGCGGGGAACAGGTTGGTGTCGACCGGGGCGAGCTTGAAGCCCGCGTTGCGCAGGTCCACCGAGCAGTAGAACGGCGGCGTGTGCTCCATCCACTCGAGCCGGAACCAGCGCTCGATGGCAGGCATCGACTCGAGGACGCGCTGCTCGAGCTCGTTGATCGGGCCGGTGAGCGCGGTGATGAGGTGGGGGACCATGGCGTTGCTCCGACGCGCGGGCGTCTGGGGGAATGTCTGCGGGATTCTAGGCAGCGTCCCCCGACCGCGCCGGTCGCCGCCGGCGACGCACCCAAAGAGAAGGCCGCCCGCAGGCGGCCTTCGTCGCGATCCGGCGAACCCGGATCAGTTGTGGTAAGCAGTCTCGCCGTGCGAGGTGATGTCCAGGCCCTCGCGCTCGGACTCCTCGCTCACGCGCAGGCCCATCACCATGTCGGTGATCTTGTAGGCGATGAAGGCCACCACCGCCGACCAGACGATCGTGATGATCACGCCTTCGGCCTGGACGATGACCTGGCTCGCGATCGAGAAGTCGTCACCACCGGTGCCGCCCAGGCCGGGGGCGGTGAACACGCCGGTCAGGATGGCGCCGACGATGCCGCCCACGCCGTGCACGCCGAACACGTCCAGCGAGTCGTCGGCCCCGAGCATGCGCTTCAGGCCGCTGACGCCCCACAGGCAGATGAAGCCGGCCAGCGCGCCGATGACGATGCCGCCCATCGGGCCGACGGAGCCGCAGGCCGGGGTGATCGCCACCAGGCCGGCGACGGCGCCCGATGCCGCACCCAGCATCGAGGCCTTGCCCTTGATCAGCTTCTCGCCCAGGCACCAGGCCAGCACGGCCGCCGCGGTGGCGAACAGCGTGTTGACGAAGGCCAGTGCCGCGCCGCTGGTGGCCTCGAGGTTGGAGCCGGCGTTGAAGCCGAACCAGCCCACCCACAGCATGCAGGCGCCCACCATCGTCAGCGTCAGGCTGTGCGGGCTCATGTTCTCGCGCCCGTAGCCGATGCGCTTGCCGAGCACGTAGGCACCCACCAGGCCGGCGACACCGGCGTTGATGTGCACCACGGTGCCGCCGGCGAAGTCCAGCGCGCCCTTGTCCAGCAGGTAGCCGCCGGCACCCCAGACCATGTGCGCGATCGGCAGGTAGCTGAACGTGAACCACAGCACCGAGAACATCAGCACGGCACCGAACTTGATGCGCTCGGCGAACGAGCCGACGATCAGCGCACAGGTGATGCCGGCGAAGGTCGCCTGGAATGCGATGAACACGTATTCGGGCAGCTTGACGTCGTCGCTGAAGGTGTCGGCCAGGCTGTCCGGCGTGACGCCGGCCAGGAACAGCTTGCTCAGGTCCGCGATGATCAGTCCCTCGCCGCCGAAGGCCAGGCTGTAGCCGTAGACCGCCCACAGCACGCTGATGAGCGAGAACACGACCATCACCTGCATCAGCACCGACAGCATGTTCTTGCTGCGCACCAGGCCGCCGTAGAACAGCGCCAGGCCGGGCAGGGCCATGAAGATCACGAGCAGCGTGGCCGTCATCATCCAGGCCACGTCGCCCTTGTGCACCGTCGGCGTGGTGGCTTCCTCGGCTGCGGGGGCCTCGGCCGCAGGCGCCTCGGCGGGCGCGGCGACGGCCTCGGCGGCCATCGGTGCAGACGCGGCGGTGTCCTGCGCGAGCACGCCGGTGGACAGCCCCAGGGCAGCCAGCCCCAGGGTCAGCATCAAGATCAGTTTGCGCATGGTTGTCATCTCTGTTGGGGTCGACGCCGGCTTCACAGTGCGTCTTTGCCGGTCTCGCCGGTGCGAATGCGCACGACCTGGTCGAGCGCGCTGACGAAGATCTTCCCGTCGCCGATCTTTCCGGTGCGGGCCGAGGTCTCGATCGCCTCGACGACGCGATCGACGATGTCGTCGGCCACCGCCGCCTCGATCTTCACCTTGGGCAGGAAGTCGACGACGTACTCCGCACCGCGGTACAGCTCGGTGTGGCCCTTCTGGCGGCCGAAGCCCTTCACTTCGGTCACCGTGATGCCCTGGACGCCGATGGCGCTCAGGGCCTCACGCACTTCGTCCAGCTTGAACGGCTTGACGATGGCGGTCACCATCTTCATGGCAGGCTCCTCTCAGACGGTTGCGGGGATGGTCAGAGCGACTTGGAGATCGTGAAGACGACCCGGCCCTTGTTGATGTCGCCCCAGTCGGCCTTCTTGGTTGCGCCGACGTAGGCCAGCTCGGCGCCGAAGCCCGAGCCGAGGTCGAAGCCGGCGCCGACCTTGTAGTCGCTGTAGTTCACGGCACCGTTGTCCTTGGCGCCGCTGGAGAAGCGCGTCGTGCCGATGTGGCCGATCAGCGTGATGCCGCTGGCGACTTCCATCTCGCCGTTGAGCTCCAGGTAGCCGGTGTTGCGGCCGTCGGGGATGCCGAACCACTTGCTCGACACCGTGTGCGAGTACTTCGCCGTCAGGGGGCCGAAGCCCAGGCTGCCGTAGACCTCGGTCGTGTTGGCGCTGGAGTCGTTGCCCGGGTAGTAGTAGTACAGGACGCCGACGTCGTAGGCCAGACCGGCCGCCTCGCCGGCGTAGCCGCCGTAGAAGTCCATCTCGGTGCCGCCCAGGAAGCCGACGCTGGAGTTCCAGTTGCCCAGGTAGAAGCCGCCGGACTCGTAGTCGAAGCCGCCCTGGATGGCCGGCAGCACGGACTCGCCGGCGTCGCTCTGGTCCTGGCCGCGGAACTTGTACTTGCTCGTCAGGGCGATGTTGGCCGACAGCTCTGCGTGCGCGATGGACGGCGCTGCGACGGCCGCGACGCCGGCGACGGTGAGGGCGATCAGGGTCTTCTTCATGGGAGCTCCAGGACAGGGGTTGTTGCGAAAGATGAACAGACGGCAGGCGGATTGCAGCTTCCGTGCCATGCCGTGGCGCACCGTCTTCAGGCCCGATCAACCATCGCGGTGCCGATGCGCACCGTTTCGGTGCGCATCGATGGTGCGCCTGCCCGATTCGGCCCCCTGCTGGTGCCACCCCCTCACGGTGGGCCACCGCCGGCGGGACGACGCCGGCCGCACCGCCACCCAGAATCGGCCGCAGGAGGATGCGACCGATGGCGCTGGCGATCGTGCACAGCCGGGCCCTGAACGGGCTGGAGGCGCCCGAGGTGCGGGTCGAGGTGCAGACCGCGGCCGGCCTGCCGAGCTTCACGCTCGTCGGGCTGGCCGACACCGAGGTCAAGGAGGCCCGGGAGCGCGTCCGCGCGGCGCTGCAGCAAAGCGGTTTCGGCTTCCCGCACAACCAGCGCATCACCGTGAACCTGGCGCCAGCCGACCTGCCCAAGGAGTCGGGCCGCTTCGACCTGCCGATCGCGGTCGGCATCCTGGCGGCGACCGGCGTCGTCGACCCGGCGCGCGTGGCCAGCGCCGAGTTTGCGGGCGAGCTGTCGCTCAACGGCGACCTGCAGCCGGTGCGTGGCGCCGTCGCGCTGGCGCTCGGGGCGCGCGCCGGCGCTGCCGGCCGGCAGCTGGTGCTGCCTGCCGAGAGCGCGGCGCTGGCCGCCCGCGTGCCTGGCGTGGACGTGCGCGCCGCGACCCACCTGCTCCAGGTCGCGTCCAGCCTGATGGCCGGCGAGGCCGCCGAGCCGCTGCCCCGGGCGCGTAGCGTCGAACCAGTCGTTCCCTCATCGCCGGC
>CAZQPN010000294.1:0-4511 GCA_964595215.1 uncultured Rubrivivax sp.
GTGCTGCTGCAGAACACCGACTCGACCGCGGTGCTGCAGACGGCCGAGAAGAACGGCAAGTTCGCGTTCGGCTGGGACAGCGACATGAGCGCCTTCGCGCCCAACGCCCACCTCGCGAGCTGCATCGTCGACTGGGGCCCGTACTACATCAAGGCCGTGAAGGACGTGATGGACGGCACCTGGACCACCGGCCGCACGGTGTGGGGCGTCAAGGAGGGGCAGAACGCGCTGGTCCAGATCAACCCGGCCGTGCCTGCCGAGGTGCAGGCCAAGGTGGCCGAGATCAAGGACGGCATGAAGGCGGGCAGCTTCGAGGTCTTCACCGGCCCGGTGGTGGACAACACCGGGGCCGAGAAGCTGGCCGCCGGCACCGCCGCCGACCAGGCCTGGAAGGACGGCGTCAACTTCTACGTCAAGGGTGTGGAAGGCAAGGTGCCGTCGGGCAATTGACGCCGCGCGGGGCCGCTGCGCGCGGCCCCGCAGGCACGGCGACGACGGGACGCGCTGACGCGACCGTGCGAGCAACGTGACTTCGGTGCCGCCTGCCGTCTGCCGAAACCTGGAACCGCGCCGATCGAATGACCGAGACACCGCCACCCGTTGCCTCGCGCTGGTGGACGCCGGTGTGCGTCGAAACCGAACTGGCGGCTGCGCCGCTGGCCGTCCGCGCGCTCGGCGTCGATCTGGTGCTGTGGCGCCACGGCGCCACCATCGCGGCGTTCGACGACCGCTGCCCGCACCGTGGGGCGCGCCTGTCGCTCGGCCGCGTCGTCGGGGACTCGCTGCAATGTGCCTACCACGGCTGGTGCTTCGGTGGCGACGGCGCCTGCCGACGCATCCCGGCGCTGCCGGGCTTCGCACCGGCGGCCGGGCACGGCGCGTCGGCCTGGCAGGTTGCCGCCGCCCACGGTCTGCTGTGGGTGGCGCGCGACCCGGAGCTGCCGCACCCGCCATCGCTGGGCGACGTGCCGGTGCGTCGCGTCGTCTGCGGCCCTTACCTCGTCGAGACGAGCGCACCGCGCGTGGTCGAGAACTTCCTCGACACCTCCCACTTCGCCTTCGTGCACGAGGGCTGGCTGGGCGATGCCGGTCATCCCGAGGTGCCCGACCACCGCGTCGCCGCCACCGCGGACGGGCGACCCCGCATCGATGACTACCTCGCCTGGCAGCCGCGTGCCGCCGCGTCGGCGACCGCCGGCGCCTGGGTCAGCTACCGCTACGAGGTGCTCGGCCCCTACGCGGCGCTGCTGGTCAAGCAGCCGCAGGACGACGGCGCGGTGTGCGACGCCTACGTGGCGCTGGCGTGCCCGCTCGACGAGGAGCGCACGCGCGTGTGGTTCCTGCAGTTCACGAGCGACACCGCGACGCCCGACGCGGACCTGCAACGGTTCCAGGACACGATCTTCGGCCAGGACCGGCCGGTGCTGGAGTCGCAGCGCCCGCGCCGCCTGCCGCTGTCGGGCGGCGAGGTGCACAGTGCCGCCGACCGCCTGAGCGCCGCCTACCGCCGCTGGCTGGCCGGCTGCGGCATCGACTTCGGCGTCGGCTGACGCCTGACGGCGCCGCGCTCGCGGGCAGGCCGACGCCTCGACCGCGCTCAGCCGCGAACGTCGGCGACCGGCTCGGCGCCGAAGTCCGGTCGCGCCAGAAAGGCGAGCACCTTGCGCGCGGCATCCGCCGGGCTGTCGAGCTGGCCCCCGGTCTTGAAGGCCTCGAACTGCGCGCCGGCGGGGAAACGGGTGCGGTCCGCCCCCCGCAACTGCACCTGCATGTCGGTGTCGATGATGCCGGGGGCGAGCGAGACGATGCGCGCGCCGCCCGGTCGACCCGTCTCCTCGAGCGCGACGGCGCGCGAGAAGTGGTCCATGCCGGCCTTGATCGCGCAGTAGCTGGCGCTGCCGGCCATCGCGCGTCGTCCGAGTCCCGAGGAGATGTTGAGCACACGCCGGTCGGTGCCCCAGGCCACGGTCGCGCGCAGGAAGACGGCGGTCAGCAACAGGGGCGCCTCCAGGCCGACCCGCACGGCCGCCGACAGGTCGGCCACGTCGCCGTCGCGCAGCGGTGCCGGCTCCGACAGCAGGGCGGCGTTGTTGATCAGCGCGGCGTCGGCCGGGGCCTGCACCGACAGCCAGGCCGCGAGGCGTTCGGCCGCGGCCGGGGCGTCGGCCAGGTCCAGCGCCCAGGCGGTGAGCGTGGCGCCACGTTCGCGCGCCAGGTCGGCCAGCGCCGGGTCGCTGCGCCGTGCGATCGTCAGCAGGTGCTGGCCGGGGCGGAGCAGCTGCTCGGCCATCGCGCGGCCGAGTCCGCGCGAGGCGCCGGTGAGGACGGTGATACTCGAGGTCATGGGACAAGAGCATACGGGACCCGGACCGGACCGGGGTCGCTCGCGCGGTGCGCGATGAGTCCGCTGCGCATCGCACTGGCGGCCGGCGGCGTCAGCATCCTGGTGGCCTTCGCCCCGGTGCTGTGGCACATGGCCGTGCCGCGCCCGGCACCGGCGCCGCAAGGCACGCCCTGGCAGATCGACCGCCACGCGCCGGCGCGCTCGCAGGTCTTCGGGCTCGACCTGCCCGGCAGCACCCTGGCGGTGGCGCGCGCGCGCTGGGGCGAGGACCTGGTGGTCGCGCTGATCGACGATCGCACCGGTCCGCTCTCGCTGGAGGCCTACCTGGAGCGCTTCGACGCCGGCGGCGTCACCGGCCGCCTGGTGCTGAGCTTCGATGCCGATCCTGGCGCCGCAGCGCGCTGGCGCGACCGCCTGTCGCCGGCGCCGACCAGCTCCGGTGCGTCGCGCCACGGGCTGGATGGCGCTGCGTTGGCCGAGGGCGCCGGCGCGCCGCTGGTCGGCGTCAGCTTCGTGCCGGCGGCGCAACTGGACGCGGCGACGGTGAGGGCCCGTTTCGGCGAACCGGCGCAGCGCCTCGACGAGGGCGACCGTCGCCAGCACTGGCTGTACCCGGCGCTCGGCCTGGCGGTGATGCTGGACGACGATGGTCGCGACCTGCTGCAGTACGTGGCACCGGCGGACTTCGAGCGCCGTCTCGCCGCGCCGCTGCAGCCGCGCTGAAGCGGCCCCACGGATGGCCCGCCGGCGCCGCCGGTCGATCTCCGCGTGAACAGGCGTCGGCCGGCGAGCCGTTCAGAACGGCAATGGACAGTCGAGTTCGAGCGGCCTGCCGCTGGCCGGATGTGCCAGCGCGAGGTGAGCTGCGTGCAGCATCAGCCGCGCGCCGGCGGGGCCGCCGTAGAGCGTGTCGCCGACGATCGGGTGGCCGACGGCTTGCAGATGCACGCGCAGCTGGTGCGAGCGGCCGGTGACGGGTGCCAGCTCGATGCGCGTGGTGTGTGCTGCGTCGTCGCGAGCGAGCACCCGCCAGCGTGTCAGCGACGGCTTGCCGTGCGACCGATCGACCTGCTGCCGCGGCCGGTTCGGCCAGTCCGCAGCCAGCGGCAGGTCGATCTCTCCGGCATCGCCGGCCAGCCGCCCGTGCACGAGGGCGACGTAGCGCTTGCGGACCTGCCGGCTGGCGAAGGCGTCGCCGAGCCGGCGCTGCGCCGCCGCGCCGCGCGCAAACAGCATCAGCCCGGAGGTGGCCATGTCCAACCGGTGCACGATCCGCGCGTCGGGCCAGCAGGCCATCACGCGGGCAGCCAGACAGTCGGGCTCGCTGCGGCCGGGGACGGCCAGCAGGCCGGCGGGCTTGTCTACCGCGATCAGGTCGTCGTCGAGGTGCAGCGGCGTCATGCGCGAGAGCATAGGCGCGGTGGCGGATGTGGCGCCCGCGCCACGGTGCGCGGGGGGTCTCCGCTTCCCGGCACCGTTCGGATCAGGGCGCGCCTTGACGCCCGGCGGGCGGCAGCGCAGAGTGCTCAGCTTCTCCAACGACCACAGGAGGCCGCCATGCACAGCCAGCCGATTGCCTCTGTCGCGCTCATTGCGCTCCTGTCGGCCCCGGCCCACCGCGCCGCCTGAGATTCCTCGGCCGCGCAGCGCGCGGCCGGCGCCGACTTCCGATCCCCTCGACCACGCCCCGGCGGCCCCGCTGCCGGGGTGGCGCACGCCTTGCCGGCGCGCGCCGATCCACCGGAAGCGACGACCCTCATGATCCTCATCGACGACCACGCCGCGGTGCGTCTGCAGGCCATCGGCCTGACGCCCGAGCTCCGCCAGCGCATCGACACCGACCCGCGGCTGCGGGTGCTGGCGGCGACGGCCCCCTTCCTGCGCCGGGTGACCGAGGTGCAGCGCGACGCGCTGACCCTGCACGACGGCCAGCGCGAGACCCCGGCACGGGCGCTGCCGGGCCTGCACGCCCAGGGCGAGCCGCCGGCGGTCGGCGACTGGGTGCTCGCGGCCTGCGATCTGCACGGCCAGTGGTGGGTGCACGCCCGCGTGCCGCCGCTGACGCAGCTCGCACGCCGGCTGCACGACGGCCGCGAGAAGGTGACGCGCGCCGTCATCGTCAGCAACGTCGACACGGCGCTGCTGGTGATGGGCCTGGACCACGACT
>CAZQPN010000295.1:0-4507 GCA_964595215.1 uncultured Rubrivivax sp.
GGCGGCGGCGGCTGCGGCGTCCGACGCGGCGTCGGCGCCGCCGGCCGCGCCGCCACCGCAGGCCGCGCTGTCGCTGTTGCGGCGCGCCGACGAGCCGGCGGGCTGCCGCTTCGAGATGGAGATGGTCAACACGCTCGGCTACGAGATCCGCATGCTGACGCCGGAATTCACGGTCTTCCGCGCCAACGACGTGGCCTACAGCGCGAAGACGATCGACTTCGGCCCGCTGCGCCCCGGCGACCGCAACCTGCGCCGCGTGCTGTTCGGCGGCATCGCGTGCGGCGAGATCGCCGCGCTGCGCGTCGGCGGTGGCGACCGCTGCGTGATGGGCGAGCTGACCAAGTTCACCGACGTCAAGGGCGAGTGCCTGGCGCGCGTGGACGTGCGGCCGAGCGCGTTGCTGCCGTTCGAGAAGTCGAAGTAGGGCCGCTGCCCGGGACGACCCGACGATGGGGTCCCCGACGATGGGGTCAGGTCCCTCATTGCGTCATGCGGAATGAGGGACCTGACCCCACTGCGAGGAGGCCCCCCAACGAGGAGCGGCCGGCGGGTCTCAGCCCGGTGGCGGCAGCCGCAGTGCCGGCATCAGGCGCTCGACCTCGTCGGCCGGCCGGCGTGGCACGCCGTCGGCCAGCGGCGCCAGCGCGGCCACCGCGGCCGCGTCGACCGGGCCGACGCGGTCCGGCAGGTCGGCGAAGCGCAGCCCCTCGCGCACCTGCCAGGCCATCGCCGTGTGGCGCAGCGTCGCCGGCGTGATCTGTGTCGGCGTCGGCAGGCCGGCGTCGACCGCGGCGCAGGACAGCAGCACGGCCAGCTCGTCCGCCGCGGGGGCCCGCCCGCCGGCCCCGGGCGGCTGCGTGCCGGCCTCGGACGGCTGCCCGCCAACACCCGCCAGCAGCGGCGCGTCGGGTGCGGCCTGGTTTGGTGCCGGCAGCGACTCGACGACCCACGCCGGCAGCGGCACCCGCCGTGCGCCTGCGCCGCCGACGTGCAGTGCCGGGGCGGTGCGGTCGACGTCGCCCAGCCGCAGCGCGCCCAGCTCGTCGGTCGTCAGCCCGAGCAGCCAGCCGGCGCAGGCCAGCCGCGCCGGGCCGCGCGCGGCGGCCAGCAGGGCGGCGGCCTCGGCCTGGGACAGCTCGCGCGCGGTGCCATCCGCTTGCGCTGGCGAGAGCGGGGTCAGGTCCGCCTTGTCACGATGTGGAACGAGAGACCTGACCCCATCCCCTGCCGCGACCGTTGGAGCAGCCAGCGTCACCGCCCCGGCCGCCCGGCCCCAGGCCAGGGCGTTGGCCGTGTCCGTGGACCCAGAGGACGCCAGTGGCGGCCAGGCCGGTGATCCGTTCGGCCAGCCGTTCGGCGACATCACCACCGTCACCGGTGTCGTCGCGGCCGCCGGCGGCGTGCGGTTGAACAGCTCGACGAAGCCGATCGCCAGCAGCCCGAGCACGAACGAGCCGGCCGCCGCCAGCGCGCCGTCGCGCACGTAGTCCGGCCGCCACGGGGCCTCGGGCGTCGTGGCCGGCTGAAGCACCTCCACCGACGGCCGCAGCGCCTGCTCGGCGGCCTCGATGCGGGCCAGGCGCTCCATCGACTCGCGGCGCGCGCGCTCGATCGCCGCCAGGTCCTCCTCCAGCGCCTGGGCCTGCGCGAAGCGGGCCGTGAACTGGCGCAGCCCCTGCTGCTCGGAGGCCATGCGCGCCTGCAGCTGCGCGACGTTGGCGGTCGCGGCGGCCAGGTCCTCCTGCGCGCCCTCCAGCGCCTGCTGGCGGCCGACGACGCGGCGCTCGGCGATCTGCGCCTCCAGCTCGGCCAGACGCGTGCGCATGGCCTTCGCCTTCGGGTCCATCGCCATGTACTGCTCGGTGTAGATCTTGCCGATCTCCTTGAGCTCCTCGCGCAGCTGCGAGGCGCGGCTTTCCAGGTTGGCCAGCGTCGGGTCGTCGCGCGCCGAGATGCCGCCCGCGCCGCCCCCGCTGCCCCCACTGCCCTGAAGCGCCTGCAGCCGCGCCTCGGCGGTGGCGCGCTTCTCGATCGCGGTGTTCAGCGCGTTGGCCAGCCCGCGCGTGCGCGCCGCCGACGGGTTCTCGTCGCGCTCGCCCGAGCTCAGGCCAGCCTCGGCGCGGAAGCGCTCGAGCCGCGCGCGCTTGTCGGCCGACGCCTGCGCCAGCCGCGCCAGCTCGTCGCGCGCTTGGGCCAGCCGTTGCGCGCTGCCGTCGTCGTGCGCGCCCTGCAGCTGCGCGCCGTAGGCGGCGACGAGCTCGTTCAGCAGCGCCGCCAGCAGCGCCGGCCGGTCGCCGTCGGCCGCCAGCTCGACCACCGCCGAGCCCTCGACCGGCGTCACCGAAAGCATGCCCTGCAACGCGGCCACCGGGTCGCCGCCCGCCGGGTCTGCGGTGTGTCCGGCGGCGGCCAGGCGGGTGTGCACGATCTCCAGCAGCGGGCGGCTGCCCATGCGCTGCAGCTGCGACACGAAGTCGGCCGGGCCGTCGCTGGCGGGCGCCGACGCCGCCGGCAGCACCGCGGACGGCGCCGGCAGGCTCAGCTGCACGCGGGCCACGGCCCGGTACTCGGCCGGGCGCAGCAGGTTCCACGCCATGCCGGCGATCAGGCAGGGCAGGAAGACGAGCAGGAAGACGCGAAGGCGGCGGCGGTTGCCGCGCGAGGCGTCGGAGGCGGGCGACACCGTGTCATCGGCGCCGGCATCGGCGGAGAAGCGGTTCGGGCCGGGCAGGGGCAGGCGCATGGGGTGGGCCGTGGGTGGCGGGCGCTGCGATCCTGCGGCGCCGCGGCCGCGGCAGGGGTGTTCGGAGATGGTGCCACGTGCACCGCCGCTCCGCCTCATCGATCTGGGGGGAGGGGCGGCCGCCCTGCCTTCTGGCTCATAAGGCCACCGCCGGAGAGCTTGCGTCCGCCGCGGCTGAGGTCTAGTATTACGAATGTAATTACAACCACACAGCCATGACGACCCTCAAGATCACCCAGATCGGCAACTCACTCGGTGTCGTGCTGCCCAGGGAACTGCTGGCGCGGCTCAAGCTGGAGAAGGGTGACGCCGTGTTCGTGACCGACACGCCCGGGGGCGTCGCGCTGACGCCGTACGACCCGGCGCTGGAGGAGCAACTCGCGCTCGGTCGCGAGTTCATGCGCGAATATCGCGACACCTTTCATCAGTTGGCCAAGTGACCTGGCGCTGGATCGATCGCCGGGCGCTCCTGCTGCTGCACGCGGACAGCCTGGCCGAGCATGGCGGCGCGCCGGGCCTGCGTGACGAAGGCCTGCTGGACTCGGCGCTGGCCCGGCCGTTGCACCTGGCGGCCTACGGCGACCCCGACTGGGCGGCGCTGGCCGCCTGCTACGGCGTCGGCGTGGCCAAGAACCATGCGTTCGTCGACGGCAACAAGCGCGCAGCGTTCCTGGCGATCGGCCTCTTCATGGCGCTCAACGGATGGCGTCTGGCCGCCAGCCAGGCCGAGGCGACGCTGACGATGCTGGACGTGGCCAGCGGAACGATGCGCGAGGATGCGCTGGCAGCGTGGCTGCGAGACCGTGGCCAACCCCGAACCTGAGCAGAGCCGCACCCGCCGCAGCGTCCGTGGGCTCAGTGTCCGTGGGGTCTCCGTGGGGTCAGGTCCCTCGTTCTGCATTACGAAACGAAGGACCTGACCCCCTTCTAGAAGGCTCCCGCCGCGAAGAAGTGCGGGTTCTCGAACCCCGCCTTGCCGTAGCGCAGCGGCTGCCCGTCGTCCACCCGCCGCACCTCGCCGCCGGCGGCGCGCAGCACGGCGTGGCCGGCGGCGATGTCCCACTCCATCGTGCGGCCCAGGCGCGGGTACAGGTCGGCCTCGCCGGCGGCCACCAGGCACAGCTTCAGCGACGACCCGGTGCAGGTTTGCCCGGCCACGCGCCGCCCGGCCAGGAAAGCTTGCAGCGCCGCCGCATCGCCGTGCGATCGGCTGGACACCACCGTCAGCCCCGCTGCCGGCACCGCACGGCAGGCGATGGGGCGCCGCACGCCGGCTTCGTCCAAGGTCGCGCCTTGACCCCGCACGCCCGAGTAGCAGCGGCCCAGCGCCGGCGCCAGCACCACGCCGAGCACCGGCACGCCGTGTTCGATGAGGGCGATGTTGACGGTGAACTCGCCATTGCGGCCGACGAATTCCCGCGTGCCGTCCAGCGGGTCGACGAGCCAGAAGCGATCACCGATGGCGGGCACCGCGCCGCCGGCCACCGCTTCTTCGGCCACGATGGGCACTTCGGGGGCCAGCGCGCGCAGGCGCGGCACGATCAGCTCCTCGGCGCGTTCGTCGGCCTCGGTCACCGGCGAGGCGTCTTCCTTGCCACGCACCGCGAAGTCCGTGGCATAGACGGCCATGATCAGGTCGCCGGCGGCGCGCGCGATGTCGATGATGGCTTCGCGCCAGTCTTCCAGGTCGGGGCGGGGGGTGTTCAACGGGTGAGACTTCGTGGGCCCTTGATGGGCGCTTGGTGGGCAGACTCAGCCCGGATT
>CAZQPN010000296.1:0-4505 GCA_964595215.1 uncultured Rubrivivax sp.
CGTGCTCTGGCCGTGGTCGATGTGGGCGATGAGGGAAAAGTTGCGGATGTGCTTCATCACGGGATCAGTACGACACGTCCGCGCTTCGCACTCGCATGCGCCGCGACCAGCGGCGCAAGGTCGTGGCGACTCGTCGCCGGGCGCGTTCGGAACCAAAAAAAAGGCGCGTCCAAAGCTGTGACGCGCCTTCCAACAGAACGTTTGGCAACTGCTTGTTGGGAGTCCATTGTAGCCAAAAGACCCCCGCGCCAAGCCGCGCCAATGCTTGCTTTCGGGCCGTTGCGACACACCAACAGCGCAACGTTATCCACACTTTATCCACAAGACTTGCCCTGCTTGCCGGCAAGCGACGTACCGAGCCGGACTCGATCCTGTCCGGAAACGAAACCGGCTGGATCCTGCAAGGATTCTAGACCGCGATCCGTGCAATGGATCCTGACGCCGACGAAGTGAGAGCCCACTCACAGATCGAGCGGCGAGCGACCAGATCGGCTAGAAATTGACCGTGTCGGCTGTTTCCTGCATGATGGAAAGACCCGACAGCGCACTCGGAGTGCTGCCGGGTCCGGCCGGGGCGACCGCCCCGGTCAACGCGACTCGGGCCGGATCAGCAGGAAGTTCACCCAATCGCCGCGCCGCACGAGCACGCTGACGGTGCGGCCCGCCTTCGACGCCTTGGCCGCGAGATCCTGGAACTGCCGGCTGTCGGCGACCTCGGCGTTGCCGAGCTGCAGGATCACGTCGTCCACCTGCAGCCCGGCGCGGGCCGCCGCCCCCTCGACCGCGGCCACCTTGACGCCGCCCTTGACGTCGAGCGACTTCTTCTCCGCGTCGCTCAGGTCGACGACCGACAGGCCGAGCGCCGTCGCCGCGGCGGGCGCGGCGCGCGGCGACGGGGTGGCGGCGCCGGCCACGGCGGTCTCCGCCGGGAACTCGCCGACCGTCACGCGCAGGTCCTGACGTTCGCCGCGGCGGAACACCTGCAGCGCGCTCACGGTGCCCGGCTTGGTGCCGCCAATCAGACGCGGGAGATCGGCCGAGCGGTCGACCGCGCGTCCGTCGACCCGGGTGATGATGTCGCCCGCCTGGACACCGGCCTTGTCCGCCGGGCCGCCCGGCTCGACGCTGCGCACCAGCGCGCCCCTGGCCTCGCCCAGGCCGATGGCCTCGGCCACCTCCTTGGTCACCGGCGCGATCTGCACGCCGATGCGGCCGCGGATCACGCGCCCCTGGCTGCGCAGCTGGTCGGCCACGTTCATCGCCTCGTCGATCGGGATCGCGAAGCTGATGCCCATGAAGCCGCCCGAGCGGCTGTAGATCTGCGAGTTGATGCCAACGACCTCACCGCGCCCGTTGAGCAGCGGGCCGCCGGAATTGCCGGGGTTGATCGCGACGTCGGTCTGGATGAAGGGCAGGTAGTCGCCCGTGTCACGCTGCTTGGCGCTGACGATGCCCGCGGTGACGGTGTTGTCCAGACCGAACGGCGAGCCGATGGCCAGCACCCACTCGCCGACCTTGAGCCGGTTGACGTCGCCGATCCTGACCGTCGGCAGCCCGGTGGCCTCGATCTTCACGACGGCGACGTCGGTGCGGCGGTCGGCACCGACGATGCGTGCCTTGTACTCGCGCTTGTCGGTCAAGGTCACCATGACCTCGTCGGCACCGTCGACGACGTGCGCGTTCGTCATCACGAAGCCGTCGGCCGTCAGGATGAAGCCCGACCCGACACCGCGCTGGCGCGGCTCCGGGTCGGTGCCGGGCGGCCCGCCGCGCGGGTCGGGCCGACCGGGCAACGGGATGCCGAAGCGGCGGAAGAACTCCTCGATGTTCGGATCCATCCCGGGCACGCCGGCGGCGCCGCCGTTGTTGCGTTCGAGCGTGCGGATGTTCACCACGGCCGGGCCGACGCGCTCGGCGAGCACGCTGAAGTCCGGCAACTGCACGGTCGGCGCCGGTGCGGCCGTGTCCTGGGCAAGCGCCGGCGCCACGGGAATTGCGGTCACGGCGGCGATCACCGCGGCACCGAGCAGCCACCCCAGCGTGCGGCGCGGCAAGGCAGGGAAACGATGGACATTCAAGGTCATGGGGTCAGCTCCGAAGGATTCAGGGGGGCGTGCAGGACATCGCCATGCCACTCAACGCGGCGCCCCCGGTGCCGGGGGACAAGGCGGCGCAGCCGGGCAGGACACCGCGGCGGGGCCGGGCATAGCCACGCCATCAGGGGCGGCGCTCCAGCGACCGGATGAACTGCTCCAGCGTCAGGCGCGGGACGTCGCCCATCGCCGTGATCCAGTGCTCGCCAACGCGTTGCATCACGGTGTGCATGGCGCCGAGCTCGGCCGACAGCGCGCCGGTGTGCTGGCTGTCGCGGTAGGGCTCGATGAACAGGGACACGAAGCTCAGACCGTCGGAAAAGACCACCTGCAGCGCGTTGCCGGCCTGCGCCGGCGCCGGCCGGCGCACGCAGCCGACCAGTTCGAAGCCCGGCGGCGGCGACGTCAGCGCCCAGCCCTGCGCGGGCCAGTCGACGCTCTCGCGGCGCGCCGGCAGCACTTCGTAGCCGGGTGGCGTCATGCCGTCGAGCAGGCGCGCGCCGTCACCCGGCGTGTCGAGCTCGACCTCGCTGAACGCGGAGGACTCCAGCACGCGGCCGTCCGGCGCCAGCACGTCGGCGCGCAGCAGCAGGCCGCTCGCGTCGTCCACCCACAGACGCTGGGCAAAGCGCCACTCGTCGGCCGGCTGCATCTGCACCTGGCGCGCCGCGCGGCCGGCCACGTGCGACGGGCCGAGCGGGCGCAGCGTGTAGTGATCGAGGGCCCGCGGGTCGACCCGGCGGCGCGTCGACACGAGTCCCGGCGAGGCGGCACGCTGCTCGACGACGACGACCTTGCGGTTCGGCCACACCGTGTGCACGGTGTCGTTGTGGCGGTAGACGCGATGCAGGTGGCCGTCCAGCGCCTCGACGCGCTCGTAGACATCCCGGCCGACCCCCACGTGGGCCACGCGCGAGCTGGACACCACGCCCGGCGCCGCGAACACCATGGTGCCGCGGTAGTTGCGATCCGTCGCCGCCGCGTTCAGCCGCATCAGCCAGGCCTCGGCGTCGGCGCGGGACAGCGCCGGTGCCGAGGTCGCAGCGGCATCGGCAGCGAGGGCGGCCGGCAGGAAGGCGACACAGGCCGCCAGCATCAGCCAGCCGCGCAGGACGGACAAGGGTGACGGCATCAGCGCTGCGCGGGCTGAAGCTCGACGCTGCGCATGGCGCCGCCCGGCAACGCGACCGGCGACCCGGCGAACGCGTCGCGGTGGGCGCGCAGGTACTCGTCGACGCGCGCATCGCGCAGCATCTGGTCGCGGCTGATCGCCGGGCTGCGGACCTGCAGCACGCCGGGCACCGGCCCGGTGGCGGGCATCGACGCCAGCGCCGGACCCGCCGGCCCGCCCATCACCGAAGGCTGGATGACCGCCACCACGCCGGCCACCGCGAAGACACCGGCGGCCAACGCCACCGGCACGCGCCACGCGCCCCGGCGCACGGGCCGGGCGGCAACCGGCGGCTGCGGCGCCAGCACCACCGGCTCGGCGGCCAGACGCGTGCGCACCGCGGCCAGCAGGGCGGCGTCGCGCGCCGGCGATGCGGCGAGATCCTCGGAGCGGATGACGTCGCCGATCAGGTGATAGGCGTGCCACGTCCGACGCATTTCGGCATCCTCGGCCCAGGTGGCGCAGGCCCGGGACAGCGCCGACGCCTCACCCTCGCCGTCGATGAGCGCCGACAAGGTCAGGCGTCGCGACTCATCCGCCTGCAGCGTGGCGGGGTCGGAATCCTCGGGGGAGCGTGGAGCGTTCATGGTGGTTCGGGTCACGGAATCGGTGGAGTGCGGGGGACGCGTGCGCGGCGGCAGTGACTGGCGAATGTTCGGTCGGCTCGGGTGGGCTGTCGGCGCCGCGACGTCACCATCGGGTGCCGTCGCGCGTGTCGAGCAACGGACGAAGGCGCGTCGCGATCGCCTCGCGCGCGCGAAAGATGCGCGAGCGCACCGTCCCGATCGGGCAGTTCATGACGTCGGCAATCTCTTCGTAACTCAGTCCTTCGATCTCGCGCAGGGTGATGGCCTGACGCAGATCCTCGGACAAGGCTTCGATGGCCGCGTTCACGGCCTGCGCGATTTCCTTGCTCGCCAACTCCGCATCAGGCGTGGCGCCATCGCTTAGTTCGTTCTCCACCCGGGAAGTTTCATCGCCGTCGTCCCCGACCGGGCGGTTGCCTTCGTACACCAGCGGGTCTCGCTGGAGGTCCCCCAGCGTCTTCTTGGCCGTGTTGACGGCGATGCGGTACAGCCAGGTGTAGAAGGCGCTGTCGCCGCGGAACTGCGGCAGCGCCCGGTAGGCGCGGATGAAGGTCTCCTGCGCGATGTCGGGCACCATGTCGACGTCGCGCACCATGCGGCCGATCAGGCGCTCGATGCGGCGCTGGTACTTGACGACCAGCATCTCGAAGGCCC
>CAZQPN010000297.1:0-4493 GCA_964595215.1 uncultured Rubrivivax sp.
CCGCGCAACGTGAACTGGTTCAAGAAGGGCAAGTGGGTGCACCTGGCCAAGATCGCCTTCGAGAAGTACTTCATCCGAAAGATGAAGATCGGCAACTCCGAGCCCATCGACGAGAAGTACGTGCTCAAGGCCTTGGGCGTTGCGCGCCTGGTCGAGAAGTGAAGTCCCCATCCATCCATCCATCCATCACCCGAGGAGAAACTCCATGACCGTTGAACGCTACATCCGCATCATGGCGGGCTTTTTCATCCTGCTGTCGCTGGCGCTGGGCGTCGAGGGCAGCCCGATCTTCGTCAGCCCCTGGTTCCTGGCCTTCACCGCTTTCGTCGGCCTGAACCTGCTGCAGTCGGGCTTCACCGGGTTCTGCCCGCCGAGCTTCCTGCTCAAGCGGCTGGGCGTGCCCGAGGGCGGCGACGCCTGCTCGCGCTGAGGCCCGGAGCGGCGACAATGGCGTCCGTCACTGCCCCCGTGCCGGGAGAGGATTGCGCCATGGCCGTGCTCACGGACGAGAAATACCGCACCGACCTGCTGAACCGCCTGAGGCGCGCCGAGGGCCAGCTGCGCGGCATCCAGCGCATGATCGAGGAGGGCCAGCCCTGCCTCGACATCGCCAGCCAGATGGCCGCCGTGCGCAAGGCGCTGGACAGCACCTACGTGCGCATGACCGTGTGCTTCATGGAGCAGGAGCTCGGCGCCCGGCTGGGCGAGGAGGCTGCCGGCCGCGCGCACCTCAGCGAGATGCTCGGAGACGTGCAGACCCTGCTCGGCAAGGTCCGCTGAACGCGGGCGCCGGCAGGCATGCCGATGTCCGACCGAGCAGACGACTGCGGAGCAGCACGTCGGCAGCAGGGTCCCGGGGGCCAGGACGTGAGACAGCGATGAGCGAGAAGACCGTGACCGTGCGCCTGGACCAGGCGCGCGACTACCAGTTCGACATCGACTTCGGCGCCGGTGTCGCGCTGCTGCGTGGCGACGAACCGCCACCACTGGGCCAGGGTGCCGGCCCGTCACCGGTGCAGCTGCTCGCGGCGTCGGTCGGGAACTGCCTGAGCGACTCGCTGCTGTTCGCGCTGCGCAAGTACAAGCAGGCGCCCGAGCCCATCCGCACCGAGGTCACCGCCGAGGTCGGCCGGAATGCCGAGGGGCGGCTGCGTGTGCTCGGGATGACGGCGACGCTGACGCTCGGCGTGCCGGCGGACCAGCTCGATCACTTGCCGCGCGTCCTCGCCAGCTTCGAGGGCTTCTGCACCGTCACCCAGAGCGTGGGGCAGGGCGTGCCGATCGAGGTACAGGTCTTCGACGCGCATGGTGACCGCTTGAAGTAGGCGTCGCCTCGCTGCAGCGGTGCCGGGACGGCCCGCCGCCGGGCCCAGGCACGCGGTCAGGGCGTCCGGTGGCATGCTCGCACCAGGTTCGCGCGGAACCGGCGTGCCATGCTGGAGCGCGAGGTTACATACCACGCAGGGTATAGTCCATCATGGCCCATGACCTTTCGCAGGCGCCCCGATGCACCGTCAAGATCCTCCGCTGAAATACCTTTTCCCCGGCTGGTACGCCATCGTCATGGGCCTGACCGGCCTGGCGCTGGCCTGGCATCGTGCCGAACCGTTGATGGGGCCGACGGCGGCGGCAGTGGCGCTGGTGACCGGGGGCCTTGCGGCCGTTGTGTTCGTCTTGCTGGCCGTGGCCACCGTGCTGCGCGGCCTTCGACACCCCGACGCCTGGCGCGAGGACCAGCAGCATCCCGTGCGCCACGCCTTCGTCGCCACCCTGCCGATCGCCGTCATGCTGCTCGCCACGGTGGCAGTGGCCTTGTTCGGCGCGCATTGGACGGCGGCCCTGCTGTGGTGGCTTGGCAGCCTCGCCCAGGTGCTGGTGACGGTGTGGGTGCTCGGCCGCTGGTGGGCCGGCAACGGCAAGGGCGGACTGCAATGGGCCGGTGTGACGCCCGCACTGTTCATCCCTGTCGTCGGCAACGTGCTGGCGCCGCTGGCCGGCGTGCCGCTCGGCTATGCGGAGTGGTCGGCGGTGCAGTTCGGCATCGGGCTGCTGTTCTGGCCGGTCGTGCTCGTGATGCTGATGGTCCGCGTCGCGGTGCAGGGCCTGTGGCCCGAGCGCATGCGGCCGACGACCTTCATCGTCATCGCGCCGCCGGCGGTCGTCGGCATCGCTGCGGTCCAGCTCGGTGCGCCGCTGGTGGTGGCCTGGATGTGCTGGGGCATGGCGCTGTTCTCGCTCGCCTGGATCGGCGTCCAGGCGCGTGCCCTGGCGGCGATGCCCTTCGGGCTGCCGCACTGGGCCATGTCGTTCCCGCTCGCGGCACTGGCCGCGCTCACGCTGCGGCTGGCAACGCCGGGATCCGCGATGGCCGTGATCGGCCCGGCGCTGCTGGCGCTGGCCTCGGTCGTCGTCGCCGCCTTGGTGCTGGCAACGATCCGCGGGCTGCGCGACGGCAGCCTGCTGACGCCGGAGGCACCGGCTCCGATCCAGGCTGCGGCCGCCGCCTGATGGGCGTCAATGGTCAGAGACGCCTGCCGCGTGCAGGCTGTCCGGATCAGCGGCGCTCGCAGGGTAGTGAAGGGGCTCGGGACGAGCCCGATGCATCAGGCCCAGCCGCCCCGAGGCAGACCGAGCACTTCAAAGATGGCGTCCCACATGGTGTTCTCCGTCAATCGTGAACCGTGAACTCGTTCACACCAACGGGATTGCAGCAGAGAACTCCTGCGCGCGCACCTACAAATCCTTGTAGGCCGGCTGACGCCATCGTCCCGATGGTGCGAGGGCGCGCAGCGCCCTCGAAGACGGTCAGATCAGGCCGATCGACAAGGCCTTGAGCACCGCCTGGTGCTTGGACGTCACGTCCAGCTTGCCCATCAGGTTGCGCAGGTGGAAGTTCACGGTGTGCTCGCTCATGCCGAGGATGACGCCGACCTCCCATGACGACTTGCCTTCGCCAGTCCAGCGCAGCACCTCGCGCTCGCGGGCGGTGAGCCTCGGCAGCTGCAGCTGGTCCTGCGCCTCGTCCAGGAGCAGGCGCACCGCGGCATCCTGCGCGTGCACCGCCAGAAGCTGCAGATCCGCCACCATGCGGGTCAGGCGCGCATCGTCCGACGGCAGCTCCTGCTCCCGATCGACGCCCAGCATGAAGTGCCGACCGCCGGGCAGATGAAGGACCATCGAAATGCCGGTCCGATACCCGTAGACCGCCTGCTCCTCCCAGAGGTCGCCGGCCCCGCCTCGCACGTACATCGACTGGTCGTAGACGACGGGCGCACTCAGCCGCTTGAGGGTCTGCAGCACGGGATCGCGCGCCCAGTCCTCGCGGTTGCCATAGCCCTCGAGGTACTCGGTTGGGGTGTTGCCGATCGAGATGAAGGCGGAATCGCGGCCGGGGCAGTCGACCACCAGGACGGCCGACATGAGACCGAAGTCCATCTCATGTGCAAAGTCCACCAGCCGGCTTTCGAACGACTGCCGGTCGGGGGCCTGGCTGATCTCGTAGTAGTCGCTCAAGCGCATGAGGTCGAGCCTACCCTACAAGCCTTGGCGGGTTGTCGGGGCGGCCATGGGTGCCGAAACTGGGTTCATGTCGAAATTGACGAGAGAGACCGCAATGTTGAATCTCCAGCCTTGGCATGTGGCGTCTTGGCGTCCGGTGACGTTGGCACTCACTCAACGCAAGTCCATGATACGGCGGCTCGCCCCGTGCAGACGTGATTCGGCGCAGGGGCGACGCCTGGAGGCGGGGGCGCGTGGCCAGGTGATGTGGGCGTGCGACACGCCGGAGGGTCCGGCGGGCTTGGCGTGGGACTGGTTCGCGCTGCGCGCGCGGGTGCCGGTCATGGCCGATCCGATGGGCATCGTGTCCAACGTCGGCTTCGTCGACGCCGATGGCGTGCCGCTGTCCGAGGCCAGGCGCATCGTCGAGCTGAACAACATCGTGGCCGCGTTGTCCTGGCAGGCGCCCATCGTGCATGCACACGAGCACGAGCACGAGGTCGAACGCGTACTGATGGCCGCCTGAGACCCTGGCGTCGGTGGTTCTGGGTCGGGCCTGTGGTGATGGGGCCGACCTCTTGAGGCCTGCGACGCGCCGCCCACCGGCGTGAGCGCGGGTCGGCGCGCCGCCGGGGGGACCCGGTGGCGCCCTTTTTTTTCTCTTCAGGCGACGGTCAGCGCACGGCCGCGACGCGCAACCGCCGCGCCACGTACAGCACGCCCGCCAGCGTCACGGCGGCGCTGACGAGGAGCGGCACCGCCAGTTCCGGCGCGGCGATCGCCTCGCCCTTGAGCACGCGGCCCATCAGCGTGACCTGTGCCAGCGCCGGCACCCACAGGTGCCAGGGCTGCTCGCCCTCCTGGTTGAAGAGGGTCAGCAGCGGCGTCATCGACACCGCGAGCACGACGACGGTGGCGTTGGCCTGGGCCTCCTTGAAGGTCTTGCAGCGGATCGCCACCGCCATCAGCAGCGCCGCCAGCGCGCCGGCCAGCGG
>CAZQPN010000298.1:0-4492 GCA_964595215.1 uncultured Rubrivivax sp.
AGTCGACGCCGATCACGCGGCCGAAGCCGCGGCAGGTCTCGCAGGCGCCGTAGGCCGAGTTGAAGCTGAACAGCGCCGGCTGCGGGTCGGCGTAGCGCAGGTCGCTTTCCGGGCAGTGCAGGCCGGTCGAGTAGCGCCAGGGCTGCGGGTCGTCGCCGGCGAAGACGCTGAGCCGGCCGCCGCCGCGCTTGAGCGCGAGCTCGATCGCCTCCATCGCGCGCACGCGCTCGGTGCCAGCGAGTCGGAATCGGTCGGCGACGACATCGAGCACCTTGACCCGGATCGGCCCGGCCGGCGCGGCCTTCGCGTCGCCGCGGCCGGCGGTCTTCTTCACCGCCGGCAGCTCGGCCGGCACCGCGCGCGTCTCGAGGCGCTCGGCGTGCACGCGCGTGAAGCCGCTGGCGGCCAGCCACTGCGCCTGCTGCTCGGCGCCGGTGTCGGCCGGCAGCTCGACCGGGAAGCTCAGCACCAGCCGCGGGTCACCGGCGGCGGCGGCGCGCTCGGTGAGGTCGGCGAGGATGGTCTCGGGCGTGTCGTGGCGCACCGGCAGCGCGGTGGTGCGGTCGAACAGCTGCCCGGCGCGCGCGAACAGCAGCTTCAGGTGGTCGTTCAGCTCGGTCATCGTGCCGACCGTGCTGCGGCTGGTGCGCACCGGGTTGGTCTGGTCGATCGCGATCGCCGGCGGCACGCCGTCGACGCGGTCGACCGCCGGGCGGTCCATGCGGTCGAGGAACTGGCGCGCGTAGGCGCTGAAGGTCTCGACGTAGCGGCGCTGGCCCTCGGCGTACAGCGTGTCGAACACCAGGCTGGACTTGCCCGAGCCGCTGGGGCCGGTGACGACCGTCATCTCCCCGGTGTGGATGTCCAGGTCCAGGTTCTTCAGGTTGTGCTGGCGGGCACCGCGGATGAGGATCGAACCGGCCATGGGAGGGGTGCGGACGGGGGGCAACGAATCATTTTAGGAGGCCGGCGCCGACCCTTTGCCGGTGTGGCGGACGGCTGCCGGCGGCCGTCGCGCGGCCCGTTCTGCTACCTTCGCCCGATGACTGTTGAGATCCGCGCTTTCGATCGTGCCGGGGCCCTGCCCGGCGACATGCCTTGCCCCGCCCTTTGGCCCATCCCGACGCCTGCGCGCGCCCGTCCCGGTCGCCGCTTCGCCCGGCTCGCGGCCGGCCTGCTCGCCAGCGCGCTGCTGATGACGGCGGCCGCGACCGCCGCCGCGCAGACGATGGTCAGTGTCGCGCGCGACACCGTCAACATGCGCGCCGGCGCCGGCTCGCGCCATGCGGTGCAGTGGCAGCTGGCGCGCGGCTACCCGCTGCGCGTGCTGGCACACCGCGGCGGCTGGGTGCAGGTGGAGGACTTCGAGGGCGACCGCGGCTGGGTGCTGGCGCGGCTGACCGGCCGCACGCCGCACACCGTCGTCAAGGTCAGCCGCGCCAACCTGCGCAGCGCGCCGGGCACCCGGGCCCGCGTCGTCGGCCGGATCGGCTACGGCGAGGTGCTGCGCACGCTGGAGCGCCGGCCCGGCTGGCTGCGGGTGAAAGACAGCGACGGCCGCACCGGCTGGATCGCGCGGCGGCTGGTCTGGGGCTGGTGACGACGTCCGTCGGCCGCGCCGCGGTCAGGGCACGGCAAGGAAGTCCCGCGTCGCCGCCCAGGTCTGCGGCGAGTTGAAGATGCCGATGTGGCCGGTGCCCAGGATCGGGTCGTAGGTGCCCTGGCCGGTCAGTGCCAGTTCGCGCGCGCCCTTCAGCGACGCGCTGCGGCCGAAGTCGGTCGGCCGGCCGAAGCTGTCGATCGCCGGCACCGGCGGAATGACGCCGTCCTGGACCGGCAGGTAGACGAAACTGGCGTCGGTGTTGTGCACCACCAGCACCTTCGTGGGTCCGGCGGTCTCGCCACTGCCGCCCGGACCGTTCAGGCGTCGCAGGAAGGGCGTGTCGGGCGAGCCGAGCTCCTCGCACACCGCGCTGTCGGGCGTGAAGCCGCCCTGCGACGGCAGCTGGAAGTAGTTCGCCGGGTCGGGACTGCAGTTGATGATGCCGTGGTTGGGCCCGTCGATCGCGACCAGCCGCCGCACCTGCGACCACGCGCGGTCCTGGCGCATCCACTCGCGCGCCAGCGTCACGCCCAGGCTGTGGGCGACGATGTCGACCTGGCTTGCGCCGGTGCTGGCCAGCACCGCGGCGACGAAGCGGCGCAGGTCAGGCACGTTGGCCTGGTTGGTGTGCGCGATGCGCGAGCGCAGCGTCTGACTCACCGTCGACAGGTCGCACTGGTCACCCTGGTAGCCCAGGCCCCAGAGCTCCTGCGCCTGCCAGCCCTGGTCGGCCAGGTGCTGGGCGAAGGCGCGCGCGTTGCCGTAGGGGCTGCAGGCGGTCGGGAACGGCGTGTCGTTGTTGCCGTGCAGGAAGATCACCGGCGTGCGCGTGGCCGAACCGGCGGCGCCGAAGCCGATCACCGGCTTGGCCAGCGACGCGTCCTCGATGACGGGGAAGCCCTCGGGCAGCGTGGTGCCGACGACATCGGCGGCGTGCGAGGCGCCGGCGGCCGCCAATGCGCCAAGCGCGCAGACGACCGCGGCGAGCACCGCCGTGCGGATCGGGCGCGCCTGCCTCGGGGCTGAGGTCCTGACCATGTCCATCGTCGTCTCCTGTCGTGGGTTGGGGGCGGGGGTGAAGACGGCGCCGCGCGGCTACGCGGCGGCAAAGAAGCGCTCGACGAGCGCGAACTGGGCCGCGGTGTTGAGCGCCGGCGCGTGGCCGCAGCCGGGGATCGTGGCGACGACGGCGCGTGGTCCGCGCGTGCGCATCGCCTCGGCGACCTTGGGCAGCAGCAGGTCCGACGACTCACCGCGCAGGCACAGCACCGGGATCTGCAGGCTGTCCCAGGCGTCCCACTGGTCGTAATCCTGCGGGTGGTGGACGAACTGCTGCACCATCGCCGGGTCGTAGTGCGGCGTCCAGCGGCCGTCGGGCAGCCTGCGCGCGGAGGTCTCGGCCAACAGCCGCCAGTGCGCGTCGGCCAGCCAGCCGTAGGGCGCGTAGACGGTGCGGAAGTAGGCCTCCAGCTCGGCCATGGTCGCGAACGCGGGCGGGCTGCCGGCGTAGCTGCGGATGCGCTCGACCGCCGCGGCCGCCAGCTCGGGACCGATGTCGTTGAGCACCAGCCGCCCGATGCGTCCGCGCAGCCGCCCGGCGGCCGCCCTCAGGCCGATCGCGCCGCCCATCGAGGTGCCGAGCCAGACGCAGCGCGCGATGCCGAGCTGGTCCAGCAGCGACACCGCGAGCCGCTCGTAGAAGGCCAGGCAGTACTCCTCGGCCGGCGCCGGGCTCCACTGGCTGAAACCGCGGCCGATCGTGTCGGGACAGATCACGCGCCAGCGCGGCGCCAGGTGGGCCGCGATCGGGTCCATGTCGCGCCCGGTGCGCGCCAGGCCGTGCCAGGCGATCACGACCTCGGCGTCGGCTGCCCCCCATTCGGTGACGTGGACCTCGCGGCCCTCGCAGACGAGGTAGCGGGAGCTCGGGTCGTTCACGCGCGCACCTTGAGCGCGCGCGCGCGAAGCCGGCCGACGACGCCGGTCGGGAAGTGGTAGACCGACAGCACGAACAGCACCCCCATCCACAGCAGCCAGCGGTCGGGCGCGACCACCGCCTGCAGCACCGGTACGCCCTGCACCGCGCCAGCACCGACCGCCAGCAGGTCCTGCAGGTAGTTCTGCGCCAGCACGAACAGCACCGCGCCGATCACCGCGCCGTACAGCGTGCCCATGCCGCCGATGACGACGATAAGGAGGATGTCGAGCATGATCTCGAACGACAGCGTCGTGTCCGGCCCGACGTAGCGCAGCCACAGCGCCAGCAGCGCGCCGGCGACGGTGGCGAACAGCGCCGCCAGCACGTTGGACAGCGTTCGGTAGACCACCGTGCGGTAGCCGATCGCCTCGGCGCGGAAGTCGTTCTCGCGGATCGCCTGCAGCACGCGGCCGAAGGGCGAGTTGACGATGCGCAGGATCAGCAGGAACAGCGCCAGCACAACGGCGAACATCACCCAGTAGGTGATCGCCTTGCCGTCGATCAGCAGACCCAGGACCTCGGTCTCGAAGGGTTCGAACGACGGGCTCAGCCACTCGGGGTTGCGGAAGGTCAGGCCGTCCTCGCCGCCGGTGAAGTCCGACAGCTGCGACGCCAGCGTCTGGAAGGCCGAGGCCACGGCGAGCGTGATCATCGCGAAGAAGATCGCCTTCACGCGCAGGCTGAACAGGCCGATCACGAGCGACAGCACGATCGACGCGGCAATCGCCAGCACCAGCCCGACGCCGACCGCGTGCCAGCCGGCGCCCATCCTCTCGCTCGCGATCGCGATGCCGTAGGCACCAATGCCGAAGAACATCGTGTGCGCGAAGCTGACGATGCCGGTGTAGCCCAGCAACAGGTCGTAGCTGGCCACCAGCAGGATGAAGACCAGGATCTTGGCCACCACCGAC
>CAZQPN010000299.1:0-4476 GCA_964595215.1 uncultured Rubrivivax sp.
AAGTGCAGCGCGCCGATCAGCAGGCCGGGCACGATCTTGTCGCACACGCCGAGCAGCAGCGCACCGTCGAAGACGTCGTGCGTTAGCGCCACCGCGGTGCCCATCGCGATGGTGTCGCGCGAGAACAGGCTCAGCTCCATGCCGGGCAGGCCTTGCGTGACGCCGTCGCACATCGCCGGCACGCCGCCGGCGACCTGCACCGTCGCTCCCTGCCGCTGCGCCTCGTCGCGGATCACCGCCGGGAAGCCCTCGTAAGGCTGGTGCGCCGACAGCATGTCGTTGTAGGCGGTCACGATGCCCAGGTGCGGCGCGCGCTCGACGACGATGCGCAGCTTGTCGTCGGCAGGCATCGCGGCGAAGGCGTGCGCGACGTTGGCACAGCCCATGCGATCGGCGCCCGGCGGTCGGCCGGCCAGGCGCTCGATCCGTTGCAGGTAGGCTTGGCGCAGGCCGGCGCTTCGCTCGCGGATGCGCGCGGTGACCGCGACCAGCGCGGGGTGGAGGTCCGGGGATGGGGACGAGGGTGTAACCATGGCGGAAATTATGAGGAAACAAAGTTACATCGTCAACCGGCGCCGCGGTCCCGCGGTGCCGGGGCAAGGCCCGCGCGCGGCGCGCCGATGATCCCGGAGCAGCACCGTCCGGCGGCCCTGCTGGCGCAGTTGCGCCAGCACTGGCGCCACGACGGCGACCTCTGGGTGTTCGGCTATGCGTCCCTGATCTGGCGCCCCGAGTTCCGAGTTCACGAGCAGCGCCCCGCGCTGGTGCGCGGCTGGCATCGCGCCTTGCGGCTGCGCTCGGTGGTCAACCGCGGCACGCCCGAGCGGCCGGGGCTCGTGTTCGCGCTGCTGCCGGGCGGCGCCTGTCGCGGCGAGGTCTACCGGATGGACGCGGCGAGCGCCGACGAGGAACTGCAGCGCCTGTGGCAGCGCGAGATGCCCCTGCCCGTCTACACGCCGCGATGGCTGCCCTGCCACACCGCACATGGCATCGTGCCGGCGCTGGCCTTCACGCTCGGCCGGCGCAGCCACGCCTGCACGCCGCGCCTGCCGGACGCGCAGATGCTCGACATCCTGCGCGACGCCCAGGGGCGCTACGGCAGCACGCTGGACTACCTGGCGCAGACGGCGCTGGCGCTGCGCGAGCGCGGCATCCGCGACCGTGAGATCGAGCGCCTGATGGCGCTGGCCGGACGTGCCGGGCTGCTTCAGGCCGCGGCCGCACCCACCACGCGGGCCTGCGACAGACCGTCTCCGGACGCGGCGTCGAGCAGCACGCCAGGGTCGTCGACCTCGACGCCGAGCGCGGGATAACGCGCCGTCAGGCGGCGCGGCCCGTCGTCGCCGTCGAGCGCGATCAGCTCGGAGAAGAGCTCCGCCGCGAATCCGGTGGGCTCGCCGGGCCGACCCTGGTGTTGCGCGTAGGCCACCGGATGCTCCGCCAGCGCCTGACCAACGGCGCGCAGCGTCGCCGGCTGCACGAGCGGCCGCTGCGCCGGCAGGACGACCCAGCCGTCGGCGTCGGCGCGCGCCGCCACGCCTGCGGCGACGGCACGCCCGCGGCCGCAGGCGAGCGCGTCGGCGTCGAGCACGACGATGTCTCGCGTCGCGACCCAGCGCGCCAGCGGCACAGCGAGCGCCTCGGTCGTCACGACCACCAGTGGCCACTCGGTGGCAATCGCGTGCCTGAGCGTGAGCGCGAGCACGCTGCCGCGACCGACCGGCTGCAGCAAGGTCTGGACGTCCGGTGCGCCCCCCCTGCCTGTACCGATGGCCAGCACGATCAGGCTCGTGCGCGTGCTCATCCGTCGATCCCCTTCGCCTCGTTCGCCGGCATGCGTCGGCGCTCGATGACGGCGCCCGCTGGTTGCGCTCCCTGCGCATGCCGGATGGCCACAGCATGGTCGCGTCGGCGCCGGACGCACAGTGGGAGCTTCACTTACGTTCTTCTCCGTAGGGGATCGCCCCCGCCGCCGCAGCCAGCGGCGCGCCGTTCCTATACTCTCGCCATGGACCTGGCCGACCTTCGCAAGAGCTACGAGCGCGACGCCCTGGACGAACGGGCGGCGGATCCGGACCCGCTGAAGCAGTTCGAGCGCTGGATGGCGCAGGCGCTGTCGGCGCAGCTGCCGGAACCGAACGCGATGACGCTGGCCACGGTCGGCCCGGACGGTCGACCTTCGACGCGCATCGTGCTGATCAAGGGCTTCGATGCGCGCGGCATCGTCTGGTACACGAACTACGACAGCCGCAAGGGGCGCGAGCTGGCAGCGCACCCGCACGCAGCGCTGCAGTTCCACTGGGTCGAGCTCGAGCGCGTCGTGCGCATCGAGGGACGCGTCGAGCGCACGAGCGAGGCCGAGTCGGACACCTACTTCGCCAGCCGGCCGCTGGACTCGCGGATCGGCGCCTGGGCCTCGCCGCAGAGCGAGGTGATCAGCTCGCGCGCGGTGCTGGTGGCCAACGCGGCGAAGGCGTCGGCGCGCTACGCGCTCAACCCGCCGCGACCACCGCACTGGGGCGGCTACCGTCTGATGCCGGACCGCTGGGAGTTCTGGCAGGGGCGCAAGAGCCGACTGCACGACCGCCTTCGCTACCGGCAGGACGACGCGGGAGACGGCACTGGGGCCAGCGGCACGGCGTCCTGGGTGCGGGAGCGGCTCGCGCCCTGACGCCGGGTGCGCCGGCGCACGGCCCCGGCCGCGCGACGCAGATGAGGGGATGCGGGGCGCGCCGCTCAGGCGGCCCGGACGCGGGCGCGAAAGCTGCGGCGGAACTTCTCCACCTTGGGCGCGACGACGAACGAGCAATAACCCTGGCCGGGATGGCGCGCGAAGTAGTGCTGGTGATAGGCCTCGGCGGTCGAGTAGTTCGTCACCGGCACGACTTCGGTGACCACGCGGCCGCCGGTGGCCGCGTTCACCTCGGCGAGCACGGCGTCGATCACCGGCCGCTGCGCCTCGTCGTGCCAGTAGATGCCGCTGCGGTACTGCGGCCCGATGTCGTTGCCCTGGCGGTCGCGCGTCGTCGGGTCGTGGATGGTGAAGAAGATCTCCAGCACCTCCCGCAGCGGGATCCGTGCCGGATCGAAACCGAGCCGTACCACCTCGGCGTGCCCGGTCGTCCCGCTGCACACCTGTTCGTAGGTCGGCGACACGACGTGGCCGTTGCAATAGCCGCTCTCGACCTCGGTGACGCCGTCGACGAGCTCGTAGACCGCCTCGAGGCACCAGAAGCAGCCGCCGCCGAGCGTGATGTGTTCGATCGCCATGTGTGGCTCCTTAAACTCGTAGACATTATCGAGACGCGGCGAAGGCCCGGTCACGGACACGGGTTGCGCGGGCGGCTGCCGCCGCCCCGCTTCGCCACCGATCGCACGCCGCGCGACGATCTCACCGCCCCGATCCCGGACCCGCCGACGACCGCATGAACGACCTCATCGCCAACCTGGGCCTCGAGAGCCTGAAGCCACTGGTCAGCGCGCTGCTGCTGCCACCGCTGCCCCTGCTGCTGCTGGTGCTGGCCGGCGCGAGGCTGACGGTCCGTCGCCGCGGGCTGGGCTGGACCCTGGTCCTGCTGGCCTGCGTCGGCATCTGGCTGACGTCGACCGCGGTCGTCGGCAAGGCGATGCGTCTGAGCGTGCACCCATCGCCACCGGCGCTGAGCATGACCACCATCGCGGCGCTGACGCGTGAGGCGCGCCAGGCGCGGGCCGCTGGCCGCGCCCCGGCGACCGCGATCGTCGTCGTCGGCGGCGGCCGGCGCGAACTGTCGCCGGAGTACGGCGTGGCCAATCTGACGCCGACCTCGATCGAGCGCTTGCGTTACGGGCTGTGGCTGGGTCGCGCCACCGGCCTGCCGGTGGCCTACACCGGCGGCGTCGGGCATGGTGCCGAACCGGGCGCGAGCGAGGCCGACATCGCGATCCGCATCGCCGAGCAGGAGTTCCGGCTGCCGCTGCGATGGGCCGAGGGACGGTCGCGCGACACGACCGAGAACGGCCGCTTCACGGTGCCGCGACTGGCGGAGGACGGCATCGGTCGGATGGTGCTGGTGACGCACGACTATCACCAGCGGCGCGCCATGCGGGCCTTCGAGCGGGGAGCGCGCAACGCCGCGGTGCCGCTGGAGATCATCCCCGCGCCGGTGGGCCTGCCGCCGTCCGACCGCTGGGACGCGAGCGACTTCCTGCCGTCGGCCGAGGGCTTCCTCTTCTCGCGCCGGGTGCTGCACGAGTGGCTCGGTTGGTGGCTGGGCGCCTGAGCGGCAACCCTGTCGGGAATGGAGGTGGCGCGGGTCGCGCGGCGGGGCTCGCAAGAATACGCCGGGCCGCCCCAGGTTTTTTTGCCCCCGCGCGGGGCGGGCTGTGCGCAGCCCGGCCCTGGGGGCGATCAGAACACCAGCGCGACGACGAACAGACCGACCATCATGAAGCCCAGCACCACCTGGGCCAGCATGCCGACCATGATGCCGATCC
>CAZQPN010000300.1:0-4463 GCA_964595215.1 uncultured Rubrivivax sp.
GTCTACCAGGCGCGCACCGACGACATGATCGTCTCCGGTGGCTACAACATCGCCGGGCCGGAGATCGAGGGCGCGCTGCTGCTGCACCCGGCGGTGGCCGAGTGCGGCGTCATCGGGGTGCCGGACGCCGAGCGCGGGCAGATCGTCAAGGCCTTCGTCGTGCTCGAGCCGGGGCAGGCTGGCGACGCCGCGATGGCCAAGGCGCTGCAGGACTTCGTCAAGCAGACCATCGCGCCGTACAAGTACCCGCGTGCCGTCGAGTTCCGCACCCGCCTGCCGCGCACCGAGACCGGCAAGCTGCAGCGCTTCAAGCTGCGCGAGGGCGCGGTCGCGGCCTGACGGCTCGCCCGCCTCGGCGGCTGGCGGTCGGCGCGGGTCGGAAGGTCCGGTGGCTCAGGCCGATCGGGCCGATCAAGCCGGTCGGCGCTCGCCGACCGCCTTGCCCTCGGCCAGCAGCTCGACCACCTTGGCGCCACCATCGACGGTTGCGGGCGTCTCGCCGAGGGGGATCAGCTGGCCGTGCACGGCCGCGCCGACGTCGATCTGGATCTGCCGGTAGCGCACCGTTCCGGTGATGCGCGCGCCGGCCTGGAGCTCGAGGTAGTCGTCGACCACCAGGTCGCCGTCGACGCAGCCGTCGATCAGCGCGTTGCCGCAGCGCACTCGGCCCTCGATGTGGCCGGTCTGCGACAGCACGAGCAGCGACGGCGGGCGGCCTTCGGCGCTGCGCCCGGTCACGCTGCCGCGCACGCGGCCATCGATGCGCAGGCCGCCGCCGAAGGCGAGGTCGCCGTCGACCTCGACGCCGTCGGCGACCAGGCTGGCGAGCTGGCTGAGCTTGATCGCGTGCGAGGGTTTGGATCTGCCGAACATGGGTCTGCTCCGAAGGGCTAGCGTTTCGTGTCGCGCGCCTGACGGAAGAAGGTCAGTTCCTCCCGCGTCTCGCGCAGCCGCTGGTTGAGGGTGTCGATCTGGCGCTCGAGCGCGTCGGCGCGCGCCTGCGCCAGTTCGAGCGCGAGGCGATGGCGCTCGGCCGCGCCGCGCCAGTGCAGGAGCGCCGGCGGCTCGGCCGCCTCGGCCGCGATCGTCCGCGCGTGCGGCAGCGCCAGCGTCGCGCCAATGCCGACGGCCAGCGCCAGCAGCACGCCGGTCAGCAGCCCGTCGCGGCGGCGTGGCGGCGCTGCCGGTACCAGTGCGGTGCCGGTGAGGGCGTGGCCGGGTCCGCGTCGGTGGCGTCGGGGCATCGTCGGGCGGCTCGTCAGCGTGCCGCGAGGTAGCGCCGCGGATCGACCTGGCGGCCTTCGCGCAGCACCTCGAAGTGCAGGTGCGGGCCGGTCGACCGACCGGTGGAGCCGACGAGCGCGATGCGTTCACCCGGCGCCACCACGGCGCCTCGCCGCACGAGCAGGCGCGACGCGTGCGCGTAGCGTGTGCGCAGGCCGTTGCCATGGTCGACCTCGACCGTCCAGCCGTAGTCGGGACGAAACCCGGCCACCGCGACGATGCCGCCGCCGGCCGACAGGATGGGCGCGCCGTGCGGGGCGGCGAAGTCCAGGCCGGCGTGGAACGCCAGGCTCGAGGAGAAAGGGTCACGCCGGTTGCCGAAGACCGACACGAGCTCGGCGGCGCCGACCGGGCGCAGGCTGGGCATCCGCATCAGGTCGGAGTGGCGCACCGCGACGGCGTCGGCCACGAGGTCGATGCGCGCTTCCAGCGCGGCGAGCTGCTCGTCCAGCGCGTCCAGGTCGTCGATCCCGGGCAGCCGGCGCGGCTGGAGCAGCGGTCCGCCGCGACCCGCCGTGGCGGTGCTGCCGTCGCGAGTGGCGGCGGGCGTCGTGGTCGTGGCCGGTACCGCGTCGTCCGGCCCGACCTCCACCGCCGGCGCGGCCGCAACCGAGGGCGACGCGCCCGTGCGGGCCACCGGCTCCCGAGGCGCGGCCGTCGGCAGCAGGCCGATGCGTTCGCCGAGCTGGGCGGCCTGGCTCTCGAGCGTGAACAGGCGCGCCGACAGGGCACCGATCTGCTCGAGCGTGAAGGGATGGGCGGGCGCGGCCATGGCCTCGGGCGCCGCCGTCGGTGCCGTCCCCGGCGGGGCCAGCCAGTAGCCCAGCGCCGCGCCGGTCGCCAGCAGCGCCCCCGCCGCCAGCGTGGCCGCCGCGAGCGCGCGCCGTGCCGACACGGTGCGCACCGGCGCGGGCTGGCGGACACCGGCGGCGAACATCACGAACGACACGGCGGCACTCCGGTTCGACGCCGTGCGCTCGGTGCGGGGCGGTCGGGCGCGGCCGCTTGCGAGGGGATGGCGGGGCGGTGCGGCGGCATGCCCTGATGCTAGGCGCCCGGCCGCATTCAGAGCTGCGGCGAAGCGGTCACCGGTGCAACGATGTGTTCGTGCGAATGTTCACACTCGGCCGCCGGCGCGGGCGGATCCGCGGCCGCCGGATACCGATCAACCGTCGATCAGCGCCGGGTTCCAGGCGTGCACGGTCTGCCGCTGTTCGCCCAGACCATCGACGCCCAGTTGCATGACGTCGCCCGGCCGCAGGAAGACCGGCGCCGGCCTGACGCCCATGCCCACGCCGGGCGGCGTGCCGGTCGTGATCAGGTCGCCCGGCTCGAGCGTCATGAAGCGGCTGAGGTAGCTGACGATCTGCGCGACGCCGAAGATCATGCGACCCGTGCTGCCGGTCTGCCGGCGCTGGCCGTTGAGGTCCAGCCACAGCCCGAGGTCCTGCGGATTCGGCACTTCGTCGGTGGTCACGAGCCAGGGGCCGACCGGGCCGAAGGTGTCGCAGCACTTGCCCTTGTCCCACTGGCCGCCGCGCTCGAGCTGGTACTCGCGCTCGGACACGTCGTTGACGACGCAGTAGCCGGCCACGCAGGCGAGCGCGCCGGCCTCGTCGACATAGCGTGCGCGCTGTCCGATGACGACGCCGAGCTCGACCTCCCAGTCGCCCTTGACCGAGCCTTGCGGCAGCACGACCGCATCGTTGCAGCCGATCGCGCACTGCGGCGTCTTCATGAAGACGACCGGCTCCTCGGGCAGCGGCAGGCCGGCCTCGGCCGCGTGGTCGGCGTAGTTCAGGCCGATGGCGACGAACTTGCCCATGCCATGCCATGGCACGCCGATGCGGCCGAGCGGCAGGACCGGCAGCGCGTCGACGTCGACCGCGCGCAGCGCTGCCAGGCTCATCGGCGCCAGCGTGGCCGGCGTGATGTCGGCCAGCAGCGCGCTCAGGTCGCGCACCTGGCCCCGGGCGTCGAGCAGGGCGGGCTTCTCATGCCCCTTCGGGCCGATGCGCAGCAGCTTCATCCGAGTGTCTCCGTGTCTTGAACGGCGGCATTGTGCGGCAGCGCCTGCTAGGCTCGCGGCCATGACCCGGCTCGACCCACTCACGCAGTTCGTGCGCATCACGCTGTTCACCGACGCCGATGGCCGCGCGAGATTCCGCGACGACTCGATGCCGCTGGACGAGGGCACGCCGCAGGCCCGGCTGTCGACCCTGATGCCCACCGGCGGTCTGCAGCTGCGCACCAGCCCGGTGGGCTTTCGCAGCGACTTCCATTGCACGACCACGCCGCAGTGGGTGTTCATCCTCGGCGGGCGCATGGAGATTGGGCTGCAGGACGGCAGCGTGCGCGTCTTCGGGCCAGGCGAGCACTTCTATTCGTCCGACACGCTGCCTCCTGGCGCGGCATTCGACCCGGCGCTGCACGGCCATCGCAGCCGGCAGGTCGGCGACGAGCCGCTCGTGACGGTCTTCGTGCGCGGATGATGCGCGGCTGACGAGGCGGGCGGGGCGCGTGCCGCGTCAGCCGATGCGCCCGATCAGCAGGTACTCCATCAACGCCTTCTGGACGTGCATGCGGTTCTCCGCCTCGTCCCAGACCACCGACTGCGGGCCGTCGATGACCTCGGCCATGACCTCCTCGCCGCGGTGCGCCGGCAGGCAATGCATGAAGAGGGCATCAGGCTGCGCCACGGCCATCATCTCCGCATCGACGCACCAGTCGGCGAACGCCTTGCGGCGCTCGTCGTTCTCGGCCTCGAAGCCCATGCTGGTCCAGACGTCGGTGGTGACGAGGTCGGCGCCGCGGCAGGCGTCCATCGGGTCCTTGAAGACCTTGTAGCAGCCGCGGTCGGCGATGCCGGCGACGGCCGGGTCGACCTCGTAGCCGCGCGGCGTCGCCACGTGCACCGTGAAGCCCAGGATCTCGGCGGCCTGCAGCCAGGTGTTGGCCATGTTGTTGCCGTCGCCCACCCAGGCCACAACCTTGCCCTTGATGGCATCCAGTGGCTTGCCGCTGGCAGCGGGGCGGTACTCGCTGAGCGTGAACAGGTCGGTGAGGATCTGGCAGGGGTGGAATTCGTTGGTCAGACCGTTGATTACGGGCACACGCGAGTGCGCCGCAAAACGCTCCAGCTTGCTTTGCTCGTAGGTGCGGATCATCACCAGATCGAC
>CAZQPN010000301.1:0-4439 GCA_964595215.1 uncultured Rubrivivax sp.
CCGCAAGACGGTGCTGGGCCACGGCCACTCCTGCCACGTCTGCCTGCTGCGGCCGGTCAGCCGCGGCAGCGTCACGCTGGGCAGCCCCGACCCGCTGGCCGCGCCGCGCATCGACCCGAACTTCCTCGGCGAGCGCGAGGACGTCGACAGGATGGTCGTCGGCTTCAAGGCCATGCGCCGCGTCCTGCAGCAGCCGGCCCTGGCGGACTTGGGCGGGCGCGAGCTGCAGTCGACCAGGCAGGCCGAGACCGACGAGCAGATCGAGCAGGTCCTGCGCGCCTACGCCGACACCATCTACCACCCGGTCGGCAGCTGCCGCATGGGGCCGGATGCGCGCCACGACGTCGTCGATGCCCAGCTGCGCGTGCACGGCATCGCCGGCCTGCGCGTCGTCGACGCGTCGATCATGCCGCGCATCGTCTCCGGCAACACCAATGCGCCGGTGGTCATGATTGCCGAGAAGGCGGTGGACATGATCCGTGGGGCGGCGCACCCCCCTGTCTGAGCGGGTGAATCCGGCGCGTCAACACCGATTCAAGGGGTTTCCACGCCCCCGTGCGCATGGGTGCTTCGTGGTTTACTCATGGTTACTTTCGCGCCCCGCCTTGATCTGGGTCATTCGCCGTCACCGGACGGCCATGGACCGGTCGGCGAGCCGGAGTCCCGAAGACCCATCAAGGACACCCCAGATGAAGCAATTGATCAGTGGACGGCTGCTCGGCAGCGCGTTGGTGGCGGCCATCCTGTGCGCCGCTGCGGCGCCTGCGGCGGCCCAGACGGCAAAGGCCCAGAAGACCGCCAAAGGCTTCAAGGCCCAGACCACCGAGACGACGGGCAGCGCAGCCGCGAAGCTGTCGAACAACGCCTGGATCGTGCAGTTGGCCGAGAAGCCGGTCGCCGCCTATGACGGGGGCATCCGCGGCATGGCGGCCACCAAGCCCGGGAAGGGCGAAAAGATCAACCCGAGGGCGCTCGAGGTCTCCCGTTACAAGGGCTACCTGACGTCGCGTCACAACGAGATGCTGCAGCGCGTCGGCGGCGCCAAGAAGCTCTACAGCTACGGCTACGCATTCAACGGCTTCGCGGCCGAGATGACCGAGGCGCAGGCGGCGAAGATGGCGCAGATGCCTGGCGTGCTGGCGGTCTCCAAGGACGAGTTCCGCGAGCTCGTGACGGCGACGACGCCGAACTTCCTGGGCCTGACGGGCGACAACGGCTTCTGGGACAACACGTCCAAGGGCGAAGGCGTCATCATCGGCATCATCGACAGCGGCGTCTGGCCCGAGCACCCGAGCTTCTCAGATGTCGGCACCGGCAACGGCAACCCGAAGTCCCGGGGCAATATCTACAACCAGCCGCTCAAGGGCTGGTCCGGCACCTGCGTCGAGGGCGAGGAGTTCACCGTCGCCAACTGCAACAAGAAGCTGATCGGCGCCCGCTACTACAACGCCGGCTTTGGCGGTGATGCCGGCATCGACGCCACCCTGCCCTTCGAGTTCAACTCGCCGCGCGACCACAACGGCCACGGCACGCACACTGCGACGACGGCTGGCGGCAACGCCAACGTGGCGGCCACCGGCCCGGCCGCCGTGCTGGGTTCGATCAGCGGTATTGCGCCAAGGGCTCGCATCGCGGCTTACAAGGCCTGCTGGTCGGTGCCCGGCACCGCCGGCTCCTGCTCGGGCGTGGACCTCGTCGCGGCGATCGACCAGGCGGTGGCCGACGGCGTCGACGTCATCAACTACTCGATCAGCGGCAGCCGCACCAACTTCCGCGACCCGGTCGAGATCGCCTTCCTGTTCGCGGCCGACGCCGGCGTGTTCGTCGCTGCGTCTGCCGGCAACAGCGGCCCCACCACCGCGACCGTCGCGCATCCGAGTCCGTGGATCACGACGGTGGCCGCGGGCACGCACGACCGTGCGGGCGTGGCCACGGCGACGCTGGGCGACGGTTCGGCCTACGCCGGCGCGTCGTTCGCCACCGCGCTGCCGGCCAGCCCGCTGGTCGATGCGGTGACGGCCGGCATCGCCGGTGCTTCCGCGAGCGAGATCGAGCTGTGCTACCCCGGCGCGCTCGACCCGGCCCAGGTGGCCGGCAAGGTGGTGCTGTGCAAGCGCGGCGCCATTGCACTGGTCGAGAAGAGTCGCGCCGTGGCCGAGGCCGGCGGAGCCGGCATGATCCTCTACAACGACCCGGCCGGTGCCGCCAACACCCCGGCGCTGTTCCATGCCGTGCCCTCCGTGCACGTGGTGGCCGCCAGCGGTCTCGCGATCAAGGCCTACGCAGGCGCCGCGGGCGCCGGCGCGACCGCGGCGATCAGCCAGGCCACCGTCACCCGCGACGAGCCCGCCCCGTTCACCGCCAGCTTCTCGTCGCGCGGCCCGCTGCAAGCCAGCGGCGACCTGCTGAAACCGGACATCATCGCCCCGGGCCAGGACATCCTGGCCGGCGTCGCGCCGCCGAACAACAACGGCAAGCTGTTCGACCTCTACAGCGGCACCTCGATGTCCAGCCCGCACGTGGCCGGCCTGGCGGCGCTGCTGAAGAGCGCGTACCCGAAGTGGTCGCCGATGGCGATCAAGTCGGCGATCATGACGACCGCCGGTGACGTTCTCGATGGACCCAACACGAGCTCGACGGTGATCTTCCGCCAGGGTGCTGGCCACGTGCAGCCCAACCGCGCGGCCGACCCGGGTCTCGTCTTCGACTCCGGCTTCAACGACTGGCTGGGCTTCCTGTGTGGCACGCAGCTGCCCGCGAGCTTCTGCACGTCGGCCGGCATCCCGGTGCTGGAGCCAAGCAACTTCAACAGCCCGTCGATCGCGATCTCCAACCTGGCCGGCAGCAAGACGGTGACGCGCCGCCTGACCAACGTCAGCGGCAACCCGGCGACCTTCATTGCCAGCGCCGTCATGCCCGGCTTCACGGTCAGCGTCAGCCCTGCTCAGCTGACGCTGGGCGCCGGCGAGACCGGCGAGGTGGCGATCACCGTCACGCGTGCCGGCGCGGCGCTGAACGCCTACGGCGGCGGCCAGCTGACCTGGAGCAGCGGCACGCACGAGGTGCGCATCCCGATCGTGGCGCGTCCGGTCGCGCTGGGCGCGCCGGCGGCAGTGACCGGCACGGCGTCGGGCGTCAGCTACGACGTGGTCTTCGGCTACGACGGCGCCTTCACGGCCACCGCGCGTGGGCCGGTCCCGGCCGCGCTGACCGACGGGGCCGTGAACCAGGATCCGGACCAGATCTTCGACATCAATGACGCCACCGGCACGGTCGCGATCCCGGTCGTGGTCCCCGCCGGCACGACCTACGTGCGCTTCGCGCTGTTCACGTCGGACGTCACGCCCGGCAGCGACATCGACCTCTACGTGGCACAGGGCAGCACCCTGATCGGTGCCAGCACCAACGGCGACTCGACCGAGGAGGTGAACTTCAGCTTCAATGCGCCGACCGGAGGTCCTATTCCGCTGACGGTCTACGTGCACGGCTGGGGCGTGGCCGGCGGCGGCTCGACGCCGTTCAAGCTGCACCAATGGTCGCTCGGTGCCACGCCGGCGGCCGGCACCACGATCGTCGCGCCGGCCACGGCGACGACGGGCGGCACCGGCACGATCTCGGTCGGCTACAGCGGCCTCGCGCCGGCGACCAAGTACCTCGGCAGCGTCGTCTACGGCGGCACCACCGGCATGCCGGCGCCGACCCTCATCCGCGTCGACACCACGCCCTGAGCGTCCATCCTTTCCCGCCGGGCGGCAACGCCCGGCGCCACGCCCCGCGGAGCGATCCCCGGGGCGTTTTTCATGGCGCGGCGGCACCGGCACAATCGGCGCGTGCAACTCTCCATCCTCGACCAGTCCGTCAGCGTCGCCGGCCGCGGGCAGGATGACGCGATCCGCGACACGCTCGACCTCGCGACCCACGCCGAGGCGCTGGGCTACCACCGCTTCTGGCTCAGCGAGCACCACGGCCTGCCGACCATCGTCGGCAGCGCGCCCGAGGTGCTGATGGCCGCCGTCGCCGCGCGCACCACGCGCATCCGCATCGGCAGCGCCGGCGTCATGCTGCCGCACTACAGCGCGTTCAAGGTCGCCGAGCAGTTCCGCGTGCTCGACGCGCTGGCGCCCGGGCGCATCGACCTCGGCGTCGGCCGTGCGCCGGGCGGCGACCTGCGCACCGCACGCGCGCTCAACCCGCATGCGATGCACGCGGCCGAGGACTTCCCGCAGCAGGTGCTCGACCTGCAGGCCTGGACGGCCGGGCGCGCGCACGGCGGCGTGATCGCACATCCGCTGCCGCCCGACGGCGCCGGCGTCGAACGCACGCCCGAGCTCTGGATCCTCGGCAGCTCGGACTACGGCGCGCAGCTGGCGGCGCACCTGGGGCTGCCCTACGCCTTCGCCTACTTCTTCATGGACGGCCAGGGCGTCGAGCAGGCGCTG
>CAZQPN010000302.1:0-4417 GCA_964595215.1 uncultured Rubrivivax sp.
CCTGACGCAACGTGTCGCCGCGCCGCCAGGGGCGCACGCCCTCGAGCTCGCTGCCGGCGGCCTGGCGCGCCGCGCTGTGCTCGCCCGGTGCCGGCTGCGCCGCGGGCAGCCCGGGCGACGGACTCTCCGGCCGCGGCCAGGCCAGCACGCGGGCGGCTGGGCGCCAGACCGACCAGGCGCGGAAGAGGCCGAACGGGAAACCCGTCTCCACCACCAGCACCGGCACCGCGTGCCAGCCGCGCGTCGCCGGGACGATGCCCAGCGTGGCCGTCGACTGGGACCCGGCGGGGACATCGATGGTGGCGCTGCTCTGCCCGTGGCGGGCCCGGTCGTGCAGGCGCAGCGTCAGCCCGTAGCGGGGTCGGCCGGGGTTGGTGACGACGATCTCCAGCCGCGCGGCATCGCCCGCGAAACCCGCCGGCGGCGGCTTCAGCCGCAGCGTCAGGCCACGCAGCGTGCCGTGCGTCATGTGCATCGAGACCACCGCCGCGCCGGCGATCAGGAAGGTCAGCACGTAGCCGAGGTTGAGCTGGTAGTTGATCGACGCCAGCAGCATCACGATCACCAGCAGCGCGAACGACAGACCGCTGACCGTGGGCAGGATGTAGATGTTGCGCTGGCCGAGCGTCCAGTTGTCCGCTGCCTGCAGCCGGGCCAGCCACCAGCGCTCGATGCGTCCGGGTGGCGGCACGGCTGCCGGTGCGCGGGTCTCGGCGCCGCCGCCGCGGCGGCGCCGACGGAACAGGCCGGGCTTGGCCGGGTCGCGCCCGACCGCCGCACCGGGCGCGCTCACGGCAGCGCGGTGGCCTCGACCATCGCGCGAACCTGCTCGATCGGGCCGCGCCCGGCGCCCGGCACAGGGGTCAGCCGGTGCGCGATGGCTTGCGGCAGGATGGCCTGGACGTCGTCCGGGGCGACGTAGGCCCGCTCGGCCATCAGGGCGCGCGCCTTGGCCACGCGCAGCACCGCGATGCCGGCGCGAGGCGACAGGCCCTCGACGAACCAGCGGCCGTCGCGCGTGGCGGCGATCAGCGCCTGCAGGTAGTCCAGCAGCGCGTCCGAGGCGGTGATGCGGCCGACCGCCTGCTGCGCCGTCAGAAGCTCTGCAGGGCGCATCACCGGCTCCAGCCGCGTCGTCATGCGGCGGCGGTCCTCGCCGGCCAGCAGCAGCCGCTCGCTGGCGCGGTCCGGGTAGCCGAGCGTGATGCGCAGCAGGAACCGGTCGAGCTGGCTCTCGGGCAGCGCGTAGGTGCCCAGCTGGTCGCTCGGGTTCTGCGTCGCGATGACGAAGAAGGGCTGCGGCAGGCGGCGGGTGTCGTTGTCGACCGTGACCTGCTGCTCCTCCATCGCCTCCAGCAGCGCGCTCTGGGTCTTCGGCCCGGCGCGGTTGATCTCGTCGGCCAGCAGCACCTGCGCGAACACCGGGCCGGGGTGGAAGACGAAGGCTTCCTTGCTGCGTTCGAACACGCTCACGCCGACCAGGTCGCTTGGCATCAGGTCGGCGGTGAACTGGACGCGGCGGAAGTCCAGCCCGAGCGAGCCGGCCAGCGCGTGCGCCAGCGTCGTCTTGCCGACTCCTGGCACGTCCTCGATCAGCAGGTGTCCCCCGGCCAGCAGGCAGGCGACCGAGTCCTCGATCTGGGTTCGCTTGCCGACGATAATGGTGTCGATCTGGTCCACCAGCCGGGCGAGCTGGCGCGCTAGGGATACATCCATCCGCCGGACGATACCGAAAAGGGGCCGCGGCCATCGCATGAACACCGCATTCTTCACCCACGCCGAGTGCCGATTGCACGATATGGGACCGGGCCATCCGGAATGCCCGCAACGGCTGGACGCGATCACCGACCACCTGCGCGCCACCGGCCTGGACATGGCCCTGGTCTTTCACGACGCGCCGGAGGCGACACTGGAGCAGGTGGAGCGCGCGCACACGGCCGGCTACGTGATGCAGCTGCGCGAGGTGATGGAGCGGGTGCAGGCCGAGGGGAAGCCGAGGGCGCTGGATCCGGACACCATCGTCGGCCCGGGGACCTGGCGCGCTGCGCTGCGCGCCGCTGGCGCTGCCGTCGCCGCCACCGACGCCGTGATCAAGGGCGAGGCGGCGAACGCTTTCTGCGCCGTGCGCCCGCCGGGCCACCACGCGACGCGCGACGAGACCATGGGCTTCTGCTTCTTCAACAACGTCGCCGTGGCGGCGCGCCACGCGCTCGATGTGCACGGACTGCAGCGGGTGGCGGTGATCGACTTCGACGTCCACCACGGCAACGGCACCGAGGACATCGTCGCCGGCGACGAGCGCATCCTGATGTGCAGCTTCTTCCAGCACCCGCTGTACCCGTACAGCGGGGCCGTGCCCAAGGGCACCAACATGGTCAACGTGCCGGTGGCGCCGTACACGCGCGGCCCCGAGGTGCGCGAGGCGATCGAAGCGATGTGGATGCCGCGCCTGGAGGCCTTCGCGCCGCAGATGGTCTTCATCTCGGCCGGCTTCGACGCCCATCGCGAGGACGATCTCGGCCAGATGGGCCTCGTCGAGGCCGACTACGAGTGGATCACGCGCCGGCTGTTGGATCTCGCCGAGCGCCATGCCGGCGGACGCATCGTGTCCTGCCTGGAAGGCGGCTACAGCCTCAGTGCGCTGGCACGCAGCGTGGCGGCGCACCTGAGGGTGCTGGCCGGCGTCTGATCGCCGACCGGGTGGGCCCGGACATCCCGGGCGCCATCAGCGCAGAGGCCGCGTGTCGGTGCGAAGCCTGCGGCTGCACGCTCAGCGGCCGTCGCGTTTGGCCTGGTTGCGCCGTGTGCTGACGCTGATGTGGCCCTGCACGCGCTGCGTGCCCGACATGTCGTAATGCTGCGCATTGCGCACGCTGCGCGCCTTCTCGCTCGTCGGGCCGATGGGTGGCGTGCCGGGGCGGGGTGCCTTGGCCGGCGCCTTGGCGCTGCGCGCCGGCAGGCTGGGGGCCGCTTGGGCGGGCGCACGCTTGGCAGCGGCCTTGACCGCCGCCTTCACGGCCACCTTGCGCGGGCCTGCGGCACCGGTGGGCTTGGCGGCCTTGGCCGCGCTGCGCTTTCTGTCCGCCGCCGAGGTCGCGCGTGCACTCCCCGCGTCGAGGCGCGCCAGGCGCTTGTCGAAGCGCTGCAGCGCTTCGTCGAACAGGCGCGCCTTGAGATCGGTGCGCGCGTTCGCAGCGCCGCTGGCGCCGCCCTTGCTGCCGGTGCGCTCGCGCGTGGCGACGCGTTGACGCTGCCACAGGTCGCGCGCCTTGTCGCGCTGGGTGCGGGCGCGCTTGACCAGCGCACGCAACTGCGCGGCAGTGTGAGCGCCGATGCGATCGGCGAGGCTGTCCAGGAACAGCGGCAGCTCACTGGCCGACAGGAGACGCTCGGCTTGCAGTCGGTTGTAGGCCATCGGGTGGATCCTTTCGCATGTGATCGATACGCGACGAGGCTAACACGCCCCTTCGCGGGGCGTGCCCTTGAATCGGTCCGAGCGTGTCGGCCGCAAGTGCCAGCATGCGCGCGGCACAAGGCAGATGCCGGCGCGCAGCGTGGCCCGGCAGCGGTCAGCCGGCGACGACCGGGATCTGGCCGATCTTCGCCTGCCACTCGCGCGGGCCGGTCTGGTGCACGCTGGTGCCGCCGGCGTCGACCGCCACCGTGACCGGCATGTCCTTGACGTCGAACTCGTAGATCGCCTCCATGCCGAGGTCGGCGAAGCCGACCACCTTGGCCGACTTGATCGCCTTGGCCACGAGATAGGCCGCGCCGCCGACCGCCATCAGGTAGGCGCTCTTGTGCGTCTTGATCGCCTCGATCGCCACCGGCCCGCGCTCGGCCTTGCCGATCATCGCGATCAGGCCGGTCTGCGCCAGCATCGTCTCGGTGAATTTGTCCATGCGCGTGGCGGTGGTCGGGCCGGCCGGGCCGACGACCTCGTCGCGCACCGGGTCGACCGGGCCGACGTAGTAGATGACGCGGTTCGTGAAGTCCACCGGCAGCGGCTCGCCCTTGGCCAGCATGTCGGCGATGCGCTTGTGCGCGGCGTCGCGCCCGGTCAGCATCTTGCCGCTCAGCAGCAGCGTCTGGCCCGGCTTCCACGCGGCGACCTGCGCGGGCGTGAGCGTGTCGAGGTCGACCTTGGTGCTCTTGGTGTAGTCCGGCGCCCAGTGCACGTCGGGCCACAGGTCCAGGCTCGGCGGCTCCAGGAAGGCCGGGCCCGAGCCGTCCATCACGACGTGCGCGTGGCGCGTGGCGGCGCAATTCGGGATCATCGCCACCGGCTTGCTCGCCGCGTGCGTCGGGAACATCGCGATCTTGACGTCGAGCACCGTCGTCAGCCCGCCCAGGCCCTGCGCGCCGATGCCCAGCGCGTTGACCTTCTCGTACAACTCGATGCGCAGTTCCTCGGTCT
>CAZQPN010000303.1:0-4386 GCA_964595215.1 uncultured Rubrivivax sp.
CCCGACATCCCGCCAGAGCAGAGCCTGATCGAGTACCCGAGCGCCTTTCCGATCAAGGTCATGGGTGCGCACGTCGAGGGCTTCGTCGAGGCCATCGTCTCGGTCGCGCGTCACTTCGACCCGGGCTTCGACCCGGACACGGTCGAGACACGGCCGAGCCGCGCCGGCAACTACCTGGGCATCACGATCACCATCACGGCGACCAGCCGCGAGCAGCTCGACGAGCTGTACCGCACGCTGAGCACGCACCCGATGGTCAAGGTGGTGCTGTAGCAAAGCGGGGCTGGCGCAGGCCAGCCCCAGGGTCGAATCGGGCCGTCCTCTGCCGGCCCGGGATCGCGAAGCTCAGCGCCCGCCGCGCGGCCGCGGCAGACCGATCACCGTGCCCTCGCGCCGCGAATCGGCGGCGCCGTACTGCTTGCCGGTCTTCGGGTCGACGTAGACCGCCTGCACCGAACCGATGTCCGCCGGGCTGCTGCCGCTGATCGGATGCCCGAGGTCGCGCAGGCCCTGCAGCGACGCCGCCGGGAAGCCCGTGAAGCGGCCGTCCGGCGCACCGTTGTCGTAGCTCACCGTGCCGGCCGCCGAGGTGACGGACAGCCGCGGCGCGTCGATCGCGTCCTGCAGCGTCATCCCGTGGTCGATCAGGTTCAGCGTGACGTTGAAGACCGAGTTGATGATCGTCGAGCCGCCGGGCGAGCCGTAGGCGATCAGCGGCCGACCCGACGAGTCGAAGATCATCGTCGGCACCATGCTGCTGCGCGGGCGCTTGAACGGTGCGACGTCGTTCGCGCCCGGGTTGAATCCCGACGCGTCGTCCTTCGCCGCCGGCGTGAAGTTGAAGTCGGTCAGCTCGTTGTTGAGCAGGAAGCCGAAGCTCTTGAAGCAGCTGACCACAGCGCAGCCGGCCGGGTAGTAGCCGGCGAACATGCCGGCGCCATGCGAGGACTCGATGGTGTTCGTGTACGACACCATGTTGCCCCACTTGTCGGCGACCGAGAAGTGCGTCGTCGAGCCGCCCGGGCCGGCGAAGACCTCCGTCGGGTCGAGCTTGCCGCCGATCGGCCCGGTGTCGTACGGGCGCGGATCGTCCGCGACGGCCATGGCCATGCGCGCGTCGGGATCGATCAGCTCGCTGCGCAGCGCGGTGTAGCGCGGGTCGATCAGGCCGCTGGTCGGCAGGTCGACGAAGTCGGTGTCGCCCATCCACACCGCGCGGTCGGCGAAGGCCAGCCGCATCGCCTCGGTCATCACGTGCAGCGTGCGCGTGCTGCCGAAGCCGAAGCCCTGGCCGGCGTCGCCGATCGGGAAGCGCTCGAGCATGCCCAGCATCTGCAGCACGGTGAGGCCACCCGACGACGGCGGGCTCATCGCCTTGATCGTGTAGCCGCGGTACTGGCCGACGACGGGCGCGCGCAGGTCGGCGGTGTAGGCGTCCAGATCGGCCTGCGTCATGCGGCCGGCGAAGGCGGCCCCCAGGGCAGGGGTGGCGGGGCGAACCCGCTTCTGGCCCTCCAGGATGCCCATCGCGATGTCGCCGCTGTAGAAGGCGTCGGGGCCGTCGCGCGCGATCGTGCGCAGCGTTTCGGCCAGCGGCTCGTTGGTCACCGTCTCGCCGACCTGGACGCGCGAGGTGCCGCCGGGGCAGAAGTAGGCCTCGGACTCGGGGTAGGTGCGGGCGCGCGAACTGCAACTCGCCGAGACGTAGCGCGGCGTGGCGGCGAAACCCTTGCCGGCGAGGTCGATCGCCGGCGCCAGAGACGCCGCCAGCGGCAGCCGGCCCCAGCGCTCGACCGCCAGCGCGGTGCCGCGCACCATGCCGGGCACGCCGACCGCGATGCCCGAGGTCGAGGCATTGGTGAAGTTCATGCCGACGAACTGTTCGGGCGTGGCCGCGGCCGGCGCCTTCTCGCGCGAGTCGATCGCGAAGGTCTGGTCGCTGCCGGCCAGGTGGACCATCATGAACCCGCCGCCGCCGATGCCGGCCGACTGCGGCTCGACGACGTTGAGCGCGTAGGCGATCGCCACCGCCGCGTCGACCGCGTTGCCGCCCCGTTCGAGGATCTTCGCCCCGGCTTCGGCGGCGTAGGGGTTGGCCACCGAGACCACGCCTTGGCGGAAGGCCTTGCCGGTCCACGTCGGCGGCTTGCCCTGGGCCTTGGCAGGCAGGTCGACGCCGGTTGTCGGCGCGATGCCGCCGTCGGCCTGGGCGAGGCCGACGCTGGCGCAGGCCAGCAACGCGGCGAGTCCGACAGCGGCGCGTCTTGCGACGAATGGAAGTGCAGGCATGGGGGTTCTCCTGTTTGTTGGTGTCGTGACCCGTGTCCGCGCAGGGCAGGCTGCGTTGCGGATCGGGTGTCGGAACGGTCCGGCCACAGCGGATTCGCAAACGCGGACTGTGCCTCGCCCTGTTGCTGTGTCAACCCCGCGAATAGGCCAGCAGGGCGATCCCCGAGGCCGCTGCGCGGTGCCCGGCCCGAGCTGGCTCGGGGGGCGCCGCCTGGAGTCCGCGCGTCAGCAGTCGGTCACGGGCGCCGAGGCCGCCGGTGCCGGCGCCTGGCAATCGCCCTTGAGGACGCGGTCCAGCGCCTCGACCTTCTCGGCCGCGACGATGTCGCCGTTGTCCGCCGCCGCGGCGTACCAGTAGCGCGCCAGCCGCAGGTCGCGCTCGACGCCCAGGCCCGTCTCGTACATCGACGCGATCAGGTACTGCGCGCCGACATCGCCGCCCTTGGCCGCCTCGCGGTACCAGTGCGCCGCCTGCGCCATGTCCCGGGCCGCGCCGCGGCCCAGGTAATGCGCCGTGCCGACGGCGACCTGGGCGTCGACGCTGCCGGCAATCGCCGCGCGCAGGTGCCAGGCGAAGGCACGCTCCAGATCCGGCTTGCCCAGCCGTCCCTGCTCGAAGAGCTGACCGACACCGTAGATCGCGGTCACGAAGCCCGCCTCCGCGGCCCGCATCATCAGCCGCAGCGCCTCGGGCGCGCCGCCCGGAAGGTCGCCGTCGAGGTGCATCAGGGCCAGGTTGTAGTCGGCCGCCGGCACGCCCTGGGCCGCCAGCGCCTCGAAGGCACGGCGCGCGCCGTCGATGTCGCCGCGGCCGTACAGGCCGATGGCCTCGGTCAGCGCGTCCTCGGCGGGCCCGGCGAACGCACGCGGGCCGACGGCCAGCGCGGCCAGGGCCAGGCAGGCCGCTGCCAGCGCGGCCGCGAGGGAACGGAAGGGCAGACCATGGTCCATCGGGGCTCCTGCGGGGACGGGACGATAACCGGCGCCTGCGGCGACCATCGGGTCACCGCGCCAAGGCCTTCACGCCGTCCTTACACTGCGCCGCATGCAGGTGCTGACCCTGGGCCGCCGGCCCTACGACGGCGTCGAAGCCGAGATGCAGGCCTTCACCGCCGCGCGCGACGCCGACACGCCGGACCAGCTCTGGCTCGTCGAGCACGACCCGGTGTTCACCCAGGGCGTGGCCGGTCGCGCCGCCCATGTGCTGGACCCTGGCGACATCCCGGTGCGGCAGACGAACCGCGGAGGACAGGTCACGTACCACGGCCCCGGCCAGCTCGTCGCCTACCCGCTGGTGGACCTGCAGCGGCTGGGCATCTTCGTCAAGGAGTTCGTCTACCGGCTCGAGCACGCGGTGCTCGACGTGCTGGCGTCGACCGGCGTCACCGGCCACCGCGTGCGCGGCGCACCGGGCATCTACGTGAAGCTGGACGACCCCTTCGGCCACGCCCGGCTGCCGCCGCCCGCGCCTGGCGCGGATCCGTTCGCCGGCCTGGGCAAGATCGCGGCGCTCGGGATCAAGGTCAGTCGCCACCGCAGCTACCACGGCCTGGCGCTGAACCTGGGCATGGACCTGGCGCCCTTCTCGCGCATCGACCCCTGCGGCTACGCGGGCCTGCGCACCGTCGACCTGCGCACCCTCGGCGTCGAGCTGCCCTGGGACGAAGCGGCCGCCAGGCTGGCCGTCCGGCTGCAGGCGCTGCTGTCGCCGCGTCCTGGCACCGACCCCGGCGCCTAGAATGACCGCCATGGAAAACCCTGATCCGCGCGCCTACGACCCGACCGCGAAGCAGAAGGCCGAGGCCAAGACCTCGCGCATCCCGATCAAGGTGGTGCCCGCCGAGGTGTTGAAGAAGCCCGCGTGGATCCGCGTCAGGGCGGGGTCGCCGAGCACGCGCTTCTACGACATCAAGAAGATCCTGCGCGAGCACAAGCTGCACACGGTGTGCGAGGAGGCGAGCTGCCCGAACATCGGCGAGTGCTTCGGCAAGGGCACGGCGACCTTCATGATCATGGGCGACAAGTGCACCCGGCGCTGCCCGTTCTGCGACGTCGGCCACGGCCGGCCCGACCCGCTGGACCCCGACGAGCCGCTGA
>CAZQPN010000304.1:0-4372 GCA_964595215.1 uncultured Rubrivivax sp.
GACCGCTCGATCAAGGCCGTCTACACGACCATCGCCGAGGCCGTGGTGCTGGTGGCGCTCGAGGTCTTCGTCTACCTGCGCACGATGCGGGCGTCGATCATTCCGCTCGTGACGATCCCGGTCAGCCTGATCGGTGCCTTCGCGCTCGTCGCGCTGGCCGGCTTCACGATCAACACGCTGGTGCTGCTGGCGCTGGTGCTGGCGATCGGCCTCGTCGTCGACGACGCCATCGTGGTGCTGGAGAACATCTACCGCCACATCGAGGAGGGGCTGAGTCCCTTCCAGGCCGCGATCAAGGGCGTGCGCGAGATCAGCTTCGCGATCGTCGCGATGACGCTGACCCTGGCCGCCGTGTTCGCGCCGCTGGCCTTCACGCCGGGGCGCACCGGGCGCCTGTTCAGCGAGTTCGCGCTGACGCTGGCCGGCGCAGTGCTGGTGTCGGGCTTCGTCGCGCTGACGCTGACGCCGATGATGTGCTCCAAGCTGCTGCGCCACGTCGACAAGCCGACGCGCTTCGACCGCGGCATGGAGCGCGCGCTGGTCGCGCTGAGCGGCGGCTACTCGCGCGCGCTGCGCTGGACCTTGCGCGTGCGCTGGCTCGTGGTCGGCGTGATGCTGGCGTCGGCCGGTGCGAGCTGGTGGCTGTTCGCTACCGCCAAGAGCGAGCTGGCCCCGATGGAGGACCGGGGCGTCATCGCGCTGCCGATCCGCGCGCCGGACGGCGCGACGCTGGCCTACACCGCGCGATACCTCGACGAGATCGACCGCATCGCAGCGCCCTACACCGAGTTCGATCGTCGCTTCACCTTCGTCGGTGGCGGCGGCCAGGTATCGAGTGCCTTCGGCATCCTGCGCACGGTCGACTGGGAGGAGCGCGACCGCACGACACAGGAGCTGGCGCGCGAGTTGACGCCCAAGTTCATGGGGCTGCCCGGCGTCAGCGTGTTCCCGATCACGCCGCCCAGCCTGGGGCAGAGCTTCCGTTCGCGGCCGCTCGAGGTCGTGATCGTCAGCGGCGACAGCTACGAGAACATGTCCGAGGCCGCCCAGGCCATGCTGGCCGAGCTGCGCAAGAACCCGAACATCGTGCAGCCCGACATCGACCTGCAGCTGAACTCACCACAGGTCTTCATCGACGTCGACCGTGTGCGCGCGGCCGACCTCGGGGTCTCGGTGGACACCGTGGCGCGCACCGTCGAGACGATGCTCGGCGGGCGCAACGTGACGCGCTACAAGCGCGAGGCCGAGCTCTACGACGTCATCGTGCAGACCGACAGCGCCGACCGAGCGACGCCGGATGCGATCGAGGGCCTGTTCGTGCGCGGGCGCGACGGCGGCATGCTGCCGCTGTCGTCGCTGGTGATGGTGCGCGAGTCGGTCAGCCCGCGCGAACTCAACCACTTCAACCAGCGCCGGTCGGTCACGATCTCGGCCAGCCTGTCGCCCGGCTACTCGCTGGGCGAGGCGCTGGCCTACGTGGACGAGGTGGCGGCTCGCGTGCTGCCGACCGGCTACGCGACCGAGCTGAATGGCGTCAGTCGCGAGTTCAAGGCGTCGTCGGGTGCGCTCGGACTGGTGTTCGTGCTGGCGCTGCTGTTCATCTTCCTGGTCCTGGCGGCGCAGTTCGAGAGCTGGATCGACCCCTTCGTGATCCTGCTGTCGGTGCCGCTGTCGATGGTGGGCGCGCTGGCGGCGCTGCACCTGACGGGGGGCACGCTGAACGTCTACTCGCAGATCGGCCTGATCACGCTGATCGGCCTGATCAGCAAACACGGCATCCTGATCGTCGAGTTCAGCAACCAGCTGCGGCGGCAGGGGCGCGACACCCTCGACGCCGTCGTCGAGGCCGCCAGCCTGCGCCTGCGGCCGATCCTGATGACGACCGGCGCGATGGTGCTCGGCGCGCTGCCGCTGGCGCTGGCCAGCGGCGCGGGCGCCGAGAGCCGGCAGCAGATCGGCTGGGTGATCGTCGGCGGCATGTCGCTCGGCACGCTGCTGACGGTGTTCGTCGTGCCGACGATGTACTCGCTGCTGTCGCGCCGGGGGATCCCGGGCGAGATCACCACGCCGGCCGACGGCGATGTCCGGCCGGCACCTCGCGCCGCCTGAGACCCAGCGCAGCCGCCGGACGGCGGCGGCCGTCGTGCGGCGCTTGTGCGGCCTTCAGCCGCCGATGTAGTGCATTTCGACGCGTCGCTCGCCGCTGCCAGGGTCGGCCTGCAGGCGGCCGCGCAGCTCAGAGTAGCGGTCGGCACGGCCGGCCCAGATGTCGGCGACCACCGTCGACAGTTCGGCATCCGACGCGCCGCCGCGCACGAGTGCCCGCAGGTCGTGTCCGCGAGAAGCGAACAGGCACAGGTAGAGTCGGCCCTCGGTCGACAGCCGTGCGCGGTTGCAGTCTCGGCAGAACGCCTGGGTGACGCTGGAGATGACGCCGACCTCGCCGCCACCGTCGACGTAGCGCCAGCGCTGCGCGGTCTCGCCGGGCGCGCTCGGCTCGAGCGGTTCGAGCGGGAAGACCTTGCCCAGGCGCGCGATCACCTCCGCCGACGGCAGCACCTCGTCCATGCGCCAGCCGTTGGTGGCGCCGACGTCCATGTACTCGATGAAGCGCAGCACCACGCCCGGCCCCAGCTGATCGCGCACATGGCGCGCCAGCGGCACGATCTCCTGGTCGTTCGTGCCGCGCTTGACCACCATGTTGACCTTGATCGGCGCCAGCCCGGCGCGCTGCGCTGCCGCGATGCCACGCAGCACATCGGCCACGGGGAAATCGACGTCGTTCATCGCGCGGAAGATGCCGTCGTCGAGCGCGTCCAGGCTGACCGTGACGCGTTGCAGGCCGGCGGCCTTCAGCGCCGCCGCCTTTCGCTCCAGCAGCGTCGCATTGGTCGTCAGCGTGATGTCCAATGGTTCGCCGGCGGGGGTGCGCAGCGCGGCCAGCATCTCGATCAGCGTCTCGACGTGCTTGCGCAGCAACGGCTCGCCGCCGGTCAGCCTCAGCTTGTGGACGCCGTGGGCGACGAAGATGCGCGCCAGGCGGGTGATCTCCTCGAAGCGCAGCAGGTCGGGATGCGGCAGGAAGCGGTAGTTCCGGTCGAACACGTCCTTGGGCATGCAGTAGCTGCAGCGGAAGTTGCAGCGGTCGGTGACCGAGATGCGCAGGTCGCGCAACGGCCTGCCGAGCGTGTCGGAAAGCAGCCCGGTCGGCGCGACCAGGCGGTCCGGAATGCGCGGCACCGCGCCCAGCGTGCGCACGTCGACCAGCGGAATGATGCTTTCGCCCATGTCTCAATCCTCGGCACGATTGTGCCGCGGCCGCTCAGTGGGGCGATGCCCGGCGTTCTATGGCCTCGTCAGCGACCCTGGTGGCAGTTGCGGCAGGCGAGGGTTCCGCCACGTCGACGCCCAGGCGCCGCGCGCCGTCGAAGCGGCGTGTCCAGTAGCTGGAACGCAGGCTCTCGACCCGCACCTGCGCGCCGCTGCGTGGCGCGTGCACGAAGCGGCCGCCGCCGATGTACAGACCGACATGCGAGAACGTCCGCCGCAAGGTGTTGAAGAACACGAGGTCGCCCGGCTGCAGGGCATCTGCGCCGACGGCATGCAAGCCCGGGGCGCGTGCCTGCTCGTCGGCCCGGCGCGGCAGCGTCACGCCGAGTGCGGTGGCGAAGACGTGCCGCGTGAAGCTGCTGCAGTCGAATCCCTCCTGCACGCTGCTGCCGCCGTAGCGGTAGTCGATGTCGAGGAAGTTCATCGCCGCCAGCACGAGCTGGCTGGTGGCGGCGGTGGATACTGCGGTGGCGTCGTGCGCCACTGCGTCCGTCGCTGCCGGCGCGCTGGCCACCAGGCCGCGCGCCTGCAGCAATGTCAGGACGGGGTCGTCCGCTTCGGAGGCGGACGCGGTCCCGTGCACGGTGGCGGCACACAGTGTGCACATGGCCAGTCGTGCCAGAGTGGCCGCTCGCGGCCAGCGGAGGAGGGATGCGCGCATCACGCGCGGCACAATAGGCTGCCAGTTGCACGCCTGTCAATGCGACAGGCGTGGACTGTGCCCACGACACCACGCGAGGAGACACGATGTTCAAGGCCCTGCTGCTCGAGAAGACCGATGGCCAGTTCGGCTGCACCCTGGCCGAGGTCGACGAGAGCCGTCTGCCCGAGGGCGACGTGACCGTGCGTCCGGAATACTCGACGCTGAACTACAAGGACGGGCTGGCGATCACGAACAAGGCGCCAGTCGTTCGCAGCTGGCCGATGGTGCCCGGCATCGACGGCGCCGGCACGGTGCTCGACAGCAGCCATCCCGACTGGAAGCCGGGCGACCGCTTCGTGCACAACGGCTGGGGCGTGGGCGAGACGCACTGGGGCTGCC
>CAZQPN010000305.1:0-4353 GCA_964595215.1 uncultured Rubrivivax sp.
CCACCCACGTGCCGCGCGCCAACCTGCTGTACAGCCCGCGCAACAAGATCCTGGCGACTTCCCTGCTGATCGAGGCCTTCCTCTACGAGGAGCAGACGCGGCGCGGCATCAGCCTGCGGCACTGGGAGGAGTTCGAGGACGTCGCCGACCACTGCACGGTGTGCCACAAGTGTCTCAATCCGTGCCCGGTGGACATCGATTTCGGCGACGTCACGATGAACATGCGCAACCTGTTGCGCAAGATGGGGCAGAAGTCCTTCCGCCCGGGCAACGCGGCGGCGATGCTGTTCCTCAACGCGACCAGCCCGCAGACCATCAAGCTGATGCGCACGGCGATGGTCGACGTCGGCTTCAAGGCGCAGCGCTTCGCGCACGGCCTGCTCAAGCCGCTGGCGAAGAGGCAGACCGCCGCGCCGCGCGCCACGCTGGGCGCGGCGCCGGTCAAGGAGCAGGTCATCCACTTCATCAACAAGAAGATGCCCGGCGGCCTGCCGAAGAAGACGGCGCGCGCGCTGCTCGACATCGAGGACAAGGCCTACGTGCCGGTGATCCGGGACCCGAAGGCGACGACCGCCGAGACCGAGGCGGTCTTCTACTTCCCCGGCTGCGGTTCGGAGCGCCTGTTCAGCCAGGTCGGCCTGGCCACGCAGGCCATGCTGTGGCATGCCGGCGTGCAGACGGTGCTGCCGCCCGGCTACCTGTGCTGCGGCTACCCGCAGCGCGGCAGCGGCCAGTTCGACAAGGCCGAGCAGATGATCACCGACAACCGGGTGCTGTTCCACCGCGTCGCCAATACGCTGAACTACCTCGACATCAAGACGGTGGTCGTCAGCTGCGGCACCTGCTACGACCAGCTGCAGGGCTACCGTTTCGAGGAGATCTTCCCCGGTTGCCGCATCGTCGACATCCACGAGTACCTGCTGGAAAAGGGCATCACGTTGAATGCCGCGCAGGCCGGCGCCTACCTCTACCACGAGCCCTGCCACAACCCGATGAAGCTGCAGGAATCGATGAAGACGGTCAAGGCGCTCGTCGGCGAGCAGGTGCTCAAGAACGATCGCTGCTGCGGCGAGAGCGGCACGCTGGGCGTCACGCGGCCGGACATCTCGACCCAGGTACGCTTCCGCAAGGAGCAGGAGATCCGCAAGGGCGAGGCCGCGCTGCGCGCCGGCGGCGCCGTACCGGCGGACGCCAACGTCAAGATCCTGACCAGCTGCCCGAGCTGCCTGCAGGGGCTGAAGCGCTACGAGGGCGATCTGCAGAGCGGCCTGCTCGAGGCCGACTACATCGTCGTCGAGATGGCGCGCCACATCCTTGGCGAGGACTGGCTGCCACAGTACGTGGCGCGCGCCAACGACGGCGGCATCGAGCGCGTGCTGGTCTAGCGGCGGACCTGCGGCGGCGCCGTCCCCCCCGACCGCGCCCTGCCTCACCCGACGGCCGGGACATCCCTACTCGCGTCGAGGCGCTGCGCTTCATCATTGGGCGCCCGGGAACGCTTGGCTACACTCGGCGCCCGACTCCTCCAGACGAGCGACATGGCCGCGAACCCGAACGCCAGACCCCAGCCGACCGCCCTCACGGTGCACCAGGCCTCGCGCCAGCTCGAGGTCGCGTTCGACGACGGTGCACACTTCCACATTCCGTTCGAGCTGATGCGCGTGTACTCGCCGTCGGCCGAGGTGCAGGGCCACGGCCCGGGGCAGGAGGTGCTGCAGACCGGCAAGCGGCAGGTCACCATCGACGCCATCGAGCCGGTCGGCCACTATGCGGTGCAGCCGCGCTTCAGCGACGGCCACGACAGCGGCATCTTCAGCTGGGAGTACCTCTATCGCCTCGGCCGCGACGAGGCCGAGCTGTGGCAGCGCTACGAGCAGCGCCTGGCCGAGGCCGGCATGGACCGCGACGCGCCGATGCAGGGCAAGGCTGCCGGCGGCGCCTGCGCCAGCCACTGAGCGCACCCGTCGCGCGACCCGCCCACGCCCCCGGACCCCGCCATGGCCAGCACGCACTTCGGATTCGAGACCGTCGACGACGCCGAAAAGGCCACCCGCGTACGCGGCGTGTTCGACTCGGTGGCGCAGAAGTACGACCTGATGAACGACCTGCTGTCGGGCGGGCTGCACCGGGTCTGGAAGGCCTACACGGTGGGGGTGGCCAACCTGCGCCCGGGCGACAAGGTGCTGGACATCGCCGGCGGCACCGGCGACCTGGCGCGCGCCTTCGCGCCCCGGGTCGGCGAGCGCGGCCTCGTCGTGCACACCGACATCAACGAGGCCATGCTGCGCGTCGGCCGCGACCGCCTGCTCGACGACGGCCTGGCGCTGCCGACGGCCGTCTGCGACGCCGAGCGCCTGCCCTACGCGGACGGTGCGTTCGACCTCGTCAGCGTCGCCTTCGGGCTGCGCAACATGACGCACAAGGAGCGAGCGCTGGCCGAGATGGGCCGCGTTCTGCGCCCCGGCGGACGGCTGCTGGTGCTGGAGTTCTCGCGGCCGGCGGCGCCGCTGCAGAAGCCCTACGACTTCTACTCGTTCAAGCTGATGCCGCTGATCGGCAAGTGGGTGGCCAAGGACGAGGCGAGCTACCGCTACCTCGCCGAGTCGATCCGCATGCACCCCGACCAGGCGACGCTGAAGGCGATGATGAAGGACGCCGGCTTCGGCCACGTCGACGTGCACGACCTCAGCGGCGGCATCGTCGCGCTGCACGTCGGCATCAAGTGCTGAGGCGATGCTGAGCCTCGCCTCGCCGCTGCTCGGTCGCCTCGGTCTGCGCGGTTTGCGCAGTCTGAGGGGCCTGCGTCGTCGGTCGGGCGACGCCGTACGCCTGCCCGCCGGATTGGATGTCGACAGCTTCCTGGCCGCGGCGCGCCTGCACTTCGTGCAGCTGCAGGCGGCCTGGGACGCCGGCGACCTCGGCCGCATCGAGCGGCTGGCGACCGGCCCGCTGCTCGACGACCTGCGCGAGCAGCTGTGCGCGCGTGGCGACGCGGTCGATCGGACCGACGTCGTCGAGCTGCAGGCGCGGCTGGTGGCCTTCGAGGAGCTGCGCGGCGCGCTGGTCGCCAGCGTCGAGTTCAGCGGGCTCATGCGCGAGGGCGCGGATGAGCCCGTGGCGGGATTTCGCGAGCTGTGGCTGCTGGCCAAGCTCGACGCCGGCGAAGGCGGGGCCTGGCGGCTGGCCCAGGTCCAGTCGCTGGGCTGATCGGCGCGTCGGCGGGCCGGCGGCGCGGTCGATGGCGGCGCAGCTGCTGCGCTCGGTGCTCGGCGCGGCGCGTCTGCCCTTCCTGGCGCTGACGCCGGTCAGCGTGGCGCTCGGCGCCGCGGCGAGCGCATGGTCCGGGGCCGTGCTGTCGCCCGGCTTGCTGGCCTGGGTGCTGGCCGGGGCGCTGGCGGCGCACGCCAGCGTGAACCTGCTCAACGAGTGGCACGATTTCCGCTCCGGGCTGGACCTGTGCACCACGCGCACGCCGTTCTCGGGCGGCAGCGGTGCCTTGCCCGCGTACCCGGCGGCGGCACCGGCGGTGCTGGCGGTCGGCCTCGGCCTGCTGGCGCTCAGCGCCGGCGTCGGCACGGCGCTGCTGATGCGCCACGGCTGGGCGCTGCTGCCGCTGGGCCTGGCCGGCTGCGCGCTGGTGCTGGCCTACACGCCGTGGATCACCCGCCACCCCTGGGCCTGCCTGCTCGCCCCCGGCGTCGGCTTCGGCCCGCTGGTGGTCGGCGGCACGGCGGTCGCGCTGACCGGTGCCCACGTGCCCGCAGCCTATGCGGCTTCGCTCGTCCCGTGGGCGCTGGTCAGCGGGCTGCTGCTGCTCAACCAGTTCCCCGACGTCGAGGCCGACCGCCGCGTCGGCCGGCGTCACCTGCCGATGCTGCGCGGCCGGCGCTGGGCGGCCGGCCTGCATGCCGCGCTGCTCGCGGCCGCCTTTGCGGCCCTGTCGCTGGCCGTCGCCGCCGGCGTCGTCCCGCCGGGTACGTGCCTGGCCTGGCTGGCCGCGCCGCTGGCGCTGTGGGTGGCACGCGGCGCCTGGCGCCATGCCGACGACATGGCGGCGCTGCCGGGCGTGCTGGCGCGCAACGTCGTGCTCGTGCTCGCGATGCCGTCGCTGATGGTCGTCGGCGGCTGGCTCTGGCCGGGATGATCGCCGGGCGCCGCGCGGCGCCCGCCGGCGCTCACGTGCGCCAGATGCGCGGCGCGTCCTGGCCCAGGCCCCAGACCTCTCGGCGCCAGGCCGCACGCACGGCCAGCAGCAGCGACATCGCCGGCTCGACGCGGTCGGCCAGCAGGCGCAGCACGACGACGCGCTCGCCGGGCGCGGTGGCGCCGGCGACGACGCCCGGCGGTGCCGCC
>CAZQPN010000306.1:0-4340 GCA_964595215.1 uncultured Rubrivivax sp.
CAGGTACGCCGAGGCGAGATTTTCGAGCGCGCCGCGAAGGACCGGTTGTGGCCGAACCCGGCAGTTGAACGACAGCAAAGCGCGCGCCTCCGCGGCTCGCCTGACCTCACCTGCCGCCGGCGAGCAGGTCGCCATCGACGTCCCTGGCGCTGTGCAGCACCCGCACCACGTCGATACCGTCCGGTAGAGGCAAGTAGAAGATGACGTAGCGCTGGAACGGAAAGCTCCTGAGGTCAGGCGCCAGCTCGGGCCGCGCCCGGCCCATCAACGGCTGCGTCGCGAGCCGTCCGAACGCAGTGTCGAGTTCGTCGACCCAGCGGTCAGCGGCTGCCATGTTGTCATCGGCAATGTGGTCCCAGACATCCAGGATGTCGAGCGCCGCCAGTGGACGCCGAACGACCGTCACCACCGCAGCTCAGCTAGGCTGCCTTGGGCGCTCGCCGCGCACGGGCTTCGGACTTGACCTTGGACGCGCTCCAGGGCTGTGAGGCCCCGCTGGCAATGCCCTCGCGGACATCATCCCGAAGCTGTTCGAGCTTGGCCGCGCGCAGTCGGTCCTGCTCGTCCATCAGGCGCAGCGCTTCGCGAACAACCTCGCTGGCCGAGGTGTACATGCCCGACGCCACCTTGGCACGGACCAGTTCCTCGAGCTGCGGGGTGAGGTTGACGTTCATGCCCACGACGTGGCCTCCAAGATCAGGTCTTCCCAGTCTATCAAGAAGTGTCAAAGATGGACATCCGGCGCCATGACCTGACGCCGGCGCCAGGGCGGTGGCGCCGAGCCGCCAATTCAGGAGGTCCATCATGGACACCGCTACCGAAACCCGTATCCACCGCGAGCCTTGGAACAAGGGCAAGCTCGTCGGACAGAAGGCACCGTTCAAGCTCAAGGACATCTGGGCGCTGCGTGTGCGCCTGCAGATGGAAGGCCGAGTGCGCGAACTGGCACTGCTGAACCTGGGCATCGACAGCAAGCTGCGGGGCTGCGACCTGGTTGCGCTAAAGGTGCGCGACGTGTGTCACGGCGACCAGGTCGCCGCCAGGGCGGTCGTCATGCAGCACAAGACGCAACGCCCGGTGCAGTTCGAGATCACGGAACCTGCTCGGGCAGCTTTACGGGCCTGGATCAGGCAGGCCACGCTGAAGCCCGACGACTTTCTGTTCCCGAGCCGTTTGCACGACTCGCCGCATCTCGGGACCCGCCATTACGCCAGGATCCTCGGGCATTGGGTCGACGAACTGGGCCTGGACCGGGCCGACTACGGGACACACTCGATGCGCAGGACCAAGGCGACGCTCATCTACCGGCGCACCAAGAACCTACGCGCCGTGCAGCTGTTGCTTGGGCACTCCAAGCTCGAGTCGACGGTGAGGTACCTCGGAATCCAGGTCGATGACGCCGTCGAGATCTCCGAGCAGACGGAGATCTAAGGCCGTCTACGCAGACCGCGCCGGTCTTCGTGTCGGCGCGGTCGCCTTCGTCAACGGCGGCTACCTGGCGTGTGAGCGAAGTGGTAGTCCCGGCCAGGAGCCGTCCTTCCCGAGGCGCTCGGAATTCAAGTCACGGACCGCCGACGAACGGCGGGTTTCCGGCGATGAGTCTGGGTCTCTCTATGGCTCGGCCCGGCCATCAGCCGCCAGTGGCGACAGGCAGCTTCCTGGCATCCCGTCTCATCGAGGCCGCTGCAGAAGCAACCGCAAGATGGCCCCCAGCACTGGGTCCCTTGGGGGAAAGGCGCTGGTCGAAGAGCAGGGCTCGGCCTATATGGCCGACAAAGACGGCGATTCAGATGAGACCGTCATGCTCAGGCCGTCGCAGGCCGCAGCCAGCGTTTGCCGCATCGCCTTCGACCCAGGCGCTGGAGCAAGCGCTGGATGGGAGCCCGGAACCAGCCGAGACATAACGCGCGGAACACCGAGCGCTCCCGTCCAGCAGGTACTGCAACTGCAGCAGGTGCAACATCATGGCGCGGCAGGGCGTCGACCCGCCACGGTCTTGTGCTGTGGCGCGACCGGCCCATTTTTGCTATTGTGAAATTCAATCGATACGCGGGGCTTTTGCCCACAACACGGTGGCTCCCGCGGCATGTGAACCAGGAGGCCTCGTGAACAAATACATTCGCTTCATCACCATGATCGCCGCGTCCACGCTGGTGATGTTCGGGCTGATGTACCTGAACACCTACGCGATGGACCATGTGTTCTTTAGCCAGACTCGCGCCTGGATGGCGCTGTACATGGGTGGCGCAATGGCCATCGTGATGATGCTGTTCATGCTGGGCATGTACGACGACAGCCGCAAGAACATCGCCATCCTGATCGGCGCCGCCGTGGTCTTTGCGGGGTCGCTTTACCTGGTGCGTTCGCAAGACACCGTGTCGGACCAGGCCTGGCAAAAGGCCATGATTCCCCACCACAGCATCGCCATCCTGACCAGCACGCGCGCGCGCATCGACGACCTGCGCGTGCGCGCCCTGGCCGACAGCATCGTCAAGGCCCAGCGCAAGGAGATCAAGGAAATGGAATGGCTGATCCGCGACATCGCGAAGAACGGCAAGGCCACGTCGCCTGAGCAGGCGCGATCACGCCCCGTACCGCTGTTCGAGGGCCAGTTGGGCGAGAAGTAGGCCCGTAGGACATGAGGCCGCACGAAATGACGGCTCGGGCGACCGGGACGCAACCTGAAGAAAAAGACGATGACTGAAGCCACCGTTGTCACCACACACGACGAAAAAACCGCTGTGCTGTACCGGATGGTCATGCCTGACCACGTCTGCCCGTACGGCCTGAAGACCAAGCACCTGCTGGAGTCGCGCGGCTACACGGTCGAAGACCACCACCTGAAGACGCGCCAGGAAACCGACGACTTCAAGTCTAAGCACGGCGTCAAGACCACGCCACAGACCTTCATTGGTGGCGAGCGCATCGGTGGGCACGACGCCGTGCGCGAGCACTTCGGCCTGAAGGTGCGTAAGGAGGGCGAAACCACTTACCAGCCCATCATCGCGATCTTCGGCATGACAGCCGCGATGGCCGTGATGGCGGCCTGGGCCGCCACCGGCAACTGGGTAAGCGTGCTCACGTTCGAGTGGTTCATCGCGTTTTCGATGTGCGCGCTGGCCATCCAGAAGCTGCAGGACGTCCAGCAGTTCTCGACCATGTTCCTGAACTACGACCTGCTGGCCCGCCGCTGGGTGCCGTATGGGTCGATCTACCCGTTTGCCGAAGGGCTGGCCGGTGTGCTGATGATCGCCGGCGTGCTGAACTGGGTGTCGATACCCGTGGCGCTGTTCATCGGCGGCATCGGCGCCGTGTCCGTCATCAAGGCCGTCTACGTCGACAAGCGCAAACTGAAATGCGCCTGTGTCGGCGGCACCAGCAACGTGCCACTGGGCTTTGTGTCGCTGACCGAGAATCTGATGATGGTGGCGATGGGCGTGTGGATGGCCGTTCGAATGGGCATCTGATCGACGTCGACTGGGCCGGGCAGCTTCTGGGCCGTCAGATCAAGGCGCCGATTGCCATCGCCAGCAGGCTCGGCACCGGCGAACTGGCCAGTGCGATGTACCACTGCCGCACGCCCAGCCGGAAGCTGAAGTCGCCGGGCAGTTTGCACAGGCCGATCTCGTTCAGCCGCCGCGACAGGCCGTTGTGCGCTCTGGGGATGTGCTGCGTGTTGACGGTACAGTGTCCGAGCCGCTAGACCTAGCCTTGACGCTGACGTCATTGGCAGGGCTCGGTCTGGCAATGTGCCTGCGTCGATCAGAGTGACACTTCGGCACTCAGGCATCTTTGACCTGTTGATCCACCCTTTTACGTTGGGTGGCAGAGTTGCGGCGCCGAACTCGGCACATCGAATGTCGCTCCAGGTTCGGTACGACTCTCTCGCCGGCAGCGGGAGCAGTCATTGGATCGGCCCGCCCGCCCGGCCATAGTCCGAGGTCAGCTGTACCTCGTATAGCTGCCGCTCAAGCCGGCCCCGCTGCTCCAGTCGAACGTCGGCTTGATGGCGCTCACCGTGAGTTCGCCCGCGAGCCGCGACCGGCTCCTTACGCTGCACAGCCGTCGACGAGACTGTCCGCGGATACGACCCCGATGGTTCGGGTTCAGCCGGTCGTCTCGGCGGAAGGAGTCGGTCGCAAACTGCGACCCGGCCCGCCGCGCTCGAGTGACCAGTCATTTGGCTGCCGCCGCCATCCACGCTGACGTCCCTCCGAGGACCGGCTGTGGCCTGGGACGTCACCCTGTCGGGCGACCGAGCGACGGTGCCCAGTCTGGAATGACGGGTCGCGTCCCAGCGCATGGTGTAAGTCCACAGCCCGGAAGGGCTGGATGCGCGG
>CAZQPN010000307.1:0-4335 GCA_964595215.1 uncultured Rubrivivax sp.
TTCCCGGTCAACGCCTACGAGGCCGAGAGCCGCCGGCTGGCGCGCTTCTTCCGCTTCGGTCACACGCCCGGACGTCTGCGGGTGACGCCCGCGGCGCCCAGTCTGGAGTTCCCGTTCACGCTCGACCTGCGCCGCGCCGGCGGGGCCTGACGGTGGTGGCTGCGTCGTCCGCGGACGGTGGCCGGAGGGGTCGCGCGTGACGCTGCCGACCCAGTCCGACCTGCCCTTCGGCGGCACCGGCGACGGCGCGCCGACGCTGGACGCGCTGCTGCGCCATGCGCCGCCGGCCGAACCCGGCGTCTGGGACGAGCTGCGCCGGCCCGACGGCCGCCCGCGCGCCGCCTGGAAGGCCTTCTGCCGCTGGACGGCCGAAGACGCCGGCGCGCTCGACGCCGGCCGCGCCCAGGTCGCCCAGCAGCTGCAGCGTGACGGCGTCACCCACAACGTCTTCAGCGAGGAGGGCGTAGCGTCGCGCCCGTGGTCGCTCGAGCTGCTGCCGATGCTGATCGAGCCGGCCGACTGGGCGGCGCTGGAGGCCGGCGTGCTGCAGCGCGCGGCGTTGCTCGAGGCGATGCTGGCCGACTTGTACGGGCCGCGCACGCTGCTGCACGAAGGTCTGATGCCGCCCGCGTTGCTGCTGCGCCATCCGGGCTACCTGCGTCCGCTGCATGGCGTGCGCCCGGCCGGTGGTCATCACCTGCACATCGTGGCCTTCGACGTGGCGCGCGGACCCGACGGCCAGTGGTGGCTGGTGGCGCAGCGCACGCAGGCGCCAAGCGGCCTGGGCTACGTGCTGCACAACCGGCTGCTGATCTCGCGGCAGTTTCCGGACGCATTTCGCGAGCTGCGCGTGCAGCACATCGCCTCGGCCTACCGGCGGCTGATCGACGCGCTCGAACAGCGTGCGCGCACGCTGGCGGGCGGCGCGGCGCCACGCATCGTGCTGCTGACGCCGGGCATCTACAGCGAGACCTACTTCGAGCAGGCCTACCTGTCACGCTACCTCGGCGTGCCGTTGGTCGAGGCGGGCGATCTCACCGTGCGCGCGGACCGCCTGTTCCTGAAGACGGTCGAGGGCCTGGAGCCGGTGCACGGCGTGCTGCGCCGAACCGACGACGACTGGTGCGACCCGCTGGAGCTGCGCCCCGACTCGGCGCTCGGTGTGCCCGGGCTGCTGCGCGCGGCGCGCGCCGGGCAGGTCGTGCTGGCCAATGCGCTGGGCACCGGCTTCCTCGAGACCCCGGCGCTGCAGGGCTTCCTGCCGGGGATCGCGGAACGCCTGCTCGGCACGCCGTTGAGCCTGCCTGCGCTGCCGACCTGGTGGTGCGGCGAGCCGGCGGCCTGGGCCGACGTGCGCAGCCAGATGAGCGGCAAGGTGCTGCGCAGCACCTTTCCGCACGGCGGACGCACCTCGCAGGTGCACGATGCACGCAAAGCGGGCATCGAGGCCGATCCGGACGCCTGGACGGTGCAGGGGCGGCTGGCCTTCTCGCGCGTGCCGATCTGGCAGGCCGGCCGCGCGACGCCGCGCCCGGCGATGGTGCGTGTCTATGCCATTGCCGACACCGAGGGCCGCTGGCACGTGCTGCCGGGTGGCATGACGCGCGTGTCCCAGCGGCCCGACGCCAGCGTGTCGATGCAGCGCGGCGGCTCGAGCCTGGACACCTGGGTGCTGACCGACGGCCGGGTCGACCACTTCACGATGCTGCCGTCGCGCTTGCAGGTCGACGACATCCGCCAGCGCCAGCGCCCGGTCTCCAGCCGAACGGCCGAGAACCTGTTCTGGCTTGGTCGCTACACCGAGCGGACCGAGCAGTTGGTTCGGCTGGCGCGCACCGTGCTCGGGCTGGTCGACGGCGACAACGACGCCGACGAGGCGGTGCTCGAGACCCTGACACGGCTGGCGGTGCGCAAGGGACTGGCCCCCGAGGGCGTGCCGTCGATGGCGCGCGCGCCGGCGGTCTTCGAGCGCGCCGTGCTGGCCGCGATCGGCGACACCACCGGTGCCACCAGCGTCGCGTTCAACCTGCAGGCGCTGGCGCGCGCGTCCCAGGGCCTGCGCGAGCGCATGTCGTCGGAGCTGTGGGGCTTGATCCGCGGCATGGGCGAGCAGTTCGGGGCCGAGATCCAGGCGCCGGACGGGACCCTGCCGCCGCTGCCGCGCGTGCTGGCGGCACTCGACCGGCTGGCGCTGTCGCTCGGCGCGTTGACTGGCGCACAGACCGACCGCATGACGCGCGACCACGGCTGGCGTCTGCTCGCCGTTGGCCGCCTGCTTGACCGCCTGATCGGCGTCAGCGGGCGCTTCGAGGAGTTCCTGGCCGGCGGGGCGCTGAAGAGTGCCGCCGGAATCGAGCTGTTGCTCGAGCTGTTCGACAGCGCGATCACCTTCCGCGCGCGCTACCAGCGCCACGAGGATCTGCTCGCAGTGACCGACCTGCTGGTGCTCGACGCCAACAACCCGCGCGCCTACGCCGGTGTGCTGCGCCGTCTGCGCACCGAGCTGGGCAAGCTGCCCGGCACCGATGAGCAGCGTCTGGCGCTGCTGGCCGAGCTGCCGGTCGAAGGCGCAGGCCTGTCGCTCGAGGACCTGCGCGGCGCCGACGACGCCCGGATCGCCGAGCAGCTGCTGGCGCTGTCGCGCAGACTGGGCGACATCGGGGCGCGGGTGGCCGACCTGATCGCGCAGCGCCATTTCTCGCTCGCGAGCGACGAGCACCGGATGCAGCGGGTATGAGTGCGACGGGCTGTTCCCGAACGCTCACCCCGGAGCACGCCGCGCAGAGGGCCGTCCGGTGAGCGCCTTGCCGACCGCGCCGCCGACCTCGGCGCCGATTGGCCCGACGGCGGCTGCGCCTGCGGTGCCTGGTGCCGCCGCCGGGCCGCCGCCCGCACCGGCCTGGTCGGAGATCGAGGTGGTGCACGACACGTCTTACGATTACGCAGCACCGGTGTCGCCGGCCTGGCACCTGGCCTACCTGCAGCCGCTCGCCGACGCGGCCCAGCGGCTGGACGGTTTCGAGCTCGCGGTCGATCCGCCGCCCGACGAGCTCGACATCGAGCACGATGTCTTCGGCAACGCGCGCTGCCTGTTTTCCGTCGTCGCGCCGCACCGAACGCTGCACGTGCGGGCCACCAGCCGGGTGGCCGTGGCGCCGCGCTTCGGCGCGCTCGACCCCGACGCCGCGCCACCGTGGGAGGCGGTCGCGGCGCGGCTGCGCTACGTCGCCCGTGCGGCCTACGAGCCGGCCGTCGGCTTCGTCCAGCCCTCGCCCTACGTGCCGCGGCTGGAGGCGTTGCGCCGGTGGGCGCAGACGGACTTCCCACCCGGACGGCCGGTCGCCGCCGGCGCGATCGCGCTGATGCGGCGCGTGCACGCCGAGTTCCGGTACGACGGCGGCGCCACCGACATCGACACGCCGCTGGCCGAGGTCTTCGCGCTGCGCCACGGCGTCTGCCAGGATTTCGCCCACCTGACAATCGGCGCGTTGCGCATGCTCGGCCTGCCGGCGCGCTACGTCAGCGGCTACCTGCTGACGCGGCCGCCCGAGGGTGGGGCGGCGCTGATCGGCGCCGATGCGTCGCATGCCTGGCTGCAGGTCTGGACGCCCGGCACGCCCGGCGTCGGCGACGACGGCTGGCTTGACCTGGACCCGACGAACGACATGGTGCCCGGCGCCGGCCACGTGCGGGTGGCGGTCGGGCGCGACTATGGCGACGTCGCGCCGCTGCGCGGCGTCATCCATGGCGGCGGCGCGCACCGGCTGACGGTGGGCGTGCGCACGCGCCTGGTCGTGCCGCGCGGCCCGGGAGTTGCTTGACGATGTGGACCGAGGAGATGGGCCGATGAACCGATTCGACGAGATGCACGCCGCCGACGGCAGCGAGCGTGCGCACTACAAGACCTTCGCGGCCTGGCTGGCCAAGCAGCCGGCCGACGTGATGCAGGCGCAGCGGCGCGAGGCCGAGCTGATCTTCCGCCGCGTCGGCATCACCTTCGCCGTCTACGGCGCCAAGGACGAGGACGGCGCCGGCACCGAGCGGCTGATCCCGTTCGACCTCATCCCGCGCGTCATCCCGCGCGACGAATGGCGGCAGATGAAGGCCGGGCTGCGCCAGCGCGTGACGGCGCTGAACCGCTTCATCCACGACGTCTACCATGGGCAGGAGATCCTGAAGGCCGGCATCGTGCCGGCCGAGCAGGTGCTGCACAACGCGCAGTTCCGGCCCGAGATGGTCGGCGTCGACGTCGTTGGCGGCGTCTACTCGCACATCGCCGGCATCGACATCGTGCGCGCGCCCGAGGCCGACGGCAGCGGGCGCTACTTCGAGCTG
>CAZQPN010000308.1:0-4327 GCA_964595215.1 uncultured Rubrivivax sp.
GACACCGCGCTCCTGGCCGATCGTGGACAGGTGGTGGCCGACGCTGCCGGCCGCGTCGATCGGCAGCTCGGTCGGGAACGGTCCGCCACCCACGCGCGTCGTGTACGCCTTGGTGATGCCCAGCACGTAGTGCAGCATCTGCGGTCCCACGCCGGAGCCGGCGGCGGCATTGCCGGCCACGCAGTTGCTCGAGGTCACGTAGGGATAGGTCCCGTGGTCGATGTCCAGCAGCGTGCCCTGCGCCCCCTCGAAGAGCAGGTTCTGGCCGGCGGCATGGGCCTGGTGCAGCAGGTAGCCGACGTCGGCGAGCAGCGGCAGCAGCTGCTCGGCGGCCTGCATCGTGGCCTCGATGATCGGGCCCGCGGCCAGCAGCGGCGCCTTCAGGAAGGCCAGTTCGCAGTTGTGGCGCTCGACCAGTTCGTGCAGCCGCGACGTCAGGCGCTGCGGATGCTTGAGGTCCTGCAGGCGCAGCGCACGGCGCGCCACCTTGTCCTCGTAGGCGGGCCCGATGCCCTTGCCGGTGGTGCCGATCTTGCCCGAGCCGCTGGTCTCGCGGCGCGCCTCGCGCGCCGCATCGACCGCGACGTGGAAGGGCAGGATCATCGGGCACGACTCGCTCAGGAACAGGCGCGAGCGCACGTCGACGCCGGTGGCCTCCAGGCGTCCGATCTCGGTCAGCAGGTGCGTCGGGTCGACGACCACGCCGTTGCCAACGTAGCACGCCACGCCGTCGCGCATCACGCCGGACGGGATCAGCTGCAATGCGGTCTTGTGCCCCTTGATGACGAGCGTGTGGCCCGCATTGTGGCCGCCCTGGAAGCGCACCACGCCCTGGGCGTGGTCGGTCAGCCAGTCGACGACCTTGCCCTTGCCTTCGTCGCCCCACTGGGTGCCGACGACGACCACGTTGCGGCCGGGCGTCGTTGTCACGGTGTTCTGCATGGGTGGATCCAGAGTCTAGAAGTGTCGGTCGATGATCGTGCGCGCCGGCTCGAGCGCCTGCACGACCCATTGGCCGGCGACGTGCACGAGCTCGCGGTCGCAGGCGAAGGCGGCGCTGTCGACCACGTGGCCGGGGAGCACCGCAACGACGGTCTCGCCGGCGTCGCGCAACGCGCGCACGGCGGCGCGCAGGCCGGCCTCCTCGCCCCAGGGCGCCTGGATCGCCGACAACGTGTGCGCGTCGGGCACGGCCTCGGCGAGCGAGCGCAGGTCGAGGCTGAAGCCCGCCGCAGGCCGGTTGCGGCCGAACGCCGCCCCGACCTCGTCGTAGCGGCCGCCGCGCGCCAGCGCGTCGGGCACGCCCGCACCATAGGCGGCGAAGCGCGGTCCGCTGTAGTAGCCGTAGCCGCCCATGTCGGCGAGGTCGAATCCGACGCGCAGGTCCGGGTGCGTCGCCGCGAGGTGGCCCGCCAACCAGGCGAGGTCGTCCAGCGCCTGGCGGACCAGCGGACGTGCCGGCAGGCGCTCGCGCGCGGTCGCCAGGATCGACGCGTCGCCGTACAGCGTCGGCAACGCCAGCAACGCGTCGCGCACCTCGGCCGGCAGGCCGGCAGCACGTTCGGCCAGCGTCGCGCTGTCCTTCTTGGCCAGCGCATCGGCCAGCCCGGCCAGCGCCTCGACGTCGAGTGGCACGCCGGCGAGCACGCCGCGCAGCACTCGCGCGTCGGCCAGGTCGATCACCGGCGCGGCCAGTCCCGACAGGCGAAGGCTGTCGCAGGCCAGCTCGATGACCTCGAGGTCGGCCTCCAGGCCGGCGTGCCCGAACACCTCGGCGCCGAACTGCAGGAGCTCGCGCGGCGCCTGCGGTCCCGCCGGCAGCGTGTGCAGAACGGGCCCGCAGTAGCAAAGCCGCGTCACGCCGTCGCGATTCAGCAGGTGGGCGTCGATCCGCGCCGCCTGGATCGTGGTGTCGGCACGCAGCCCGAGCGTCCGACCGCTGAGCTGATCGACGAGCTTGAAGGTGCGCAACACGAGCGCGTCGCCGGTGCCGGACGACGCCAGCGCGTCGAGGTGCTCGAGCATCGGGGGCACGACGAGCTCGTAGCCGCAGGCCTGAGCCCGGTCGAGCAGCTTGCGCCTGAGCGCCTCGACGCGCCGCGCCTGGGCCGGGAGCAGATCGGACAGGTGCTCGGGCAGCAGCCAAGCAGACGACATGAAGGCACCGAGAACTTAAAAGGGCATTGTACGGGGCACGCCGAGACCCCCGGCCGCCGCGGTGGCGGCGCACGCGCCGCGTGGCCGGCGGCCGTCAGCGCCAGAGCGACAGCAGCACGACACCGGCGCCGACGCTGAGCAGCCCGATGAAGCGGATCTGGCCGTCCGTCATCTGCAGCACGCGCGCGAAGACGCTGCGCCAGCCGCCCGGATTGATCAGGGGCAGCAGGCCTTCGAGCACCAGCATCATCGCCAGCGCGCCGAGCAGCGCATCGCCCACGCGAACGCCCGGTCAGCGTGCGGTCGGCGGCACGCCGCGCATCGACCGGAAGAACTCGGAATTCGGGTCGAGGACGATCATGTCGCTGCGCGAGGCGAAGCTCGCGCGGTAGGCTTCCAGGCTGCGGTAGAACTGTGCGAACTGGGGGTCCCGGCCGAAGGCGGCAGCGTACTGCGCCGAGGCCTCGGCGTCGCCCTCGCCCTTGATCTTCTGCGCGTCGCGGTAGGCCTCGGCGAGGATGACCTCGCGCTGGCGGTCGGCGTCGGCGCGGATCGTCTCGGCCTCGGCCGAGCCGGTCGAGCGCAGTTCGTTGGCGACGCGCTTGCGCTCCGACTCCATCCGGCGGTAGACGGCGTCGGTGATGTCGGCGACGAAGTCGACGCGCTTGACGCGCACGTCGAGGATCTCGACGCCGAAGTTCTTGGCCTCCTCGGTCAGCCGGGCCTGCACGCCGCCCATCACCTGCTCGCGCTCGGTGGCCAGCACGCCGCTGACGTTGCGCCGCGTGATCTCCTCGTTGAAGGCCGCCTGCACCACCGGCGACAGCCGGGTCTCGAGGTTGCGGATGTCGGTGCCGTTGTTGCGGATGAACTGGCGTGGGTCGTTGATGCGCCACTTCACCAGCCAGTCGATCAGCAGGCTCTTCTTCTCGGCCGTGAAGATCGGCCGGATGTCGGTGTTGTCCAGCGTCTGGATGCGCTTGTCGAGGAAGACGACGTTCTGGAACGGCGGCGGCAGCTTGAAGTTCAGGCCGGGCTCGGTGATGACCTCCTTGATCTCGCCGAGCGCGTAGACCACGCCGACCTGGCGCTGGTCGACGACGAAGACCATGGAGAAGGCGACCATGAGCGCGATCAGCGCGCCGGCGACGATGAATCCGATTCGATTGACCATGATGGATGGGGCTCAGGTTTCAGCGGCTGTCGCGGCTGCGGCTGCGCGCGCCTTCGCGCGAGCGAACGTCGATCACGTTGGGCGCGGCCGACTCGGGAACGACGGGCGGCGCCATGCTCGACGGGGGCGGGGACGCAGCCTGCTGGATCAGGCGGTCCAACGGCAGGTACAGCAGGTTCGAGCCGCTGCGGCTGTCGATCATCACCTTGGTGACGTTGGAGTACACCTGCTGCATGGTCTCGATGTAGAGCCGGTCCCGCGTGACCGCGGGCGCCTTCTTGAACTCGGTCAGCACCGAGTTGAAGCGCTGGGCATCGCCCTCGGCCTGAGCCGTCACCCGCGCCCGGTAGCCGTCGGCCTCCTCGCGCAGTCGCGAGGCTGCACCCTGCGCACGCGGGATCAAGTCGCTCGCGTAGGCGTCGCCTTCGTTCTTGAAGCGGTCGCGGTCGGCGCTGGCCTTGACCGCGTCGTCGAAGGCGGCCTGCACCTGGTCGGGCACCTGGACGGTCTGGATGTTGACGTTGGTGATGATGATGCCGGCCTTGAGCCTGTCGAGCTGGGCCTGGATGGACCGCACCAGATCGGCGGCGACGGCGTCGCGCTGCTCGTAGAGCACCGAATCGACGCGGCTGCGGCCGACGATCTCGCGCACGGCCGATTCGGCGGCCAGCACCACGGCCTCGTCCGGGTTGCGGTTCTCGAACAAGTAGGCGCGCGCGTCGCTGAGCCGGTACTGCACCGTGAAGCGGATGTCGATGATGTTCTCGTCCTGCGTGAGCATGGACGAATCGCGCAGGCCGGTGGACTGCGCCACCGTGCTGCGGCCCACGTCGACCGAGCGCAGCTGCGTCACCGACACCGTCTCGTTGGCCTGGAACGGGTACGGCAGCCGCCACTGGAAGCCAGCGTATACCGTGTGGCTGTAACGGCCGAAGGACGTGATGACCGACTGCTGGCCTTCCTGCACGATGAAGAAGCCGCTGCCCAGCCACACCA
>CAZQPN010000309.1:0-4326 GCA_964595215.1 uncultured Rubrivivax sp.
ATCGACACCTACCAGGAGTTCGTCGCCCGCCACCAGCGCGCGATGGAGCGCGGCGGCGAGACCTGACGGGGGGTGGACCCGCGACCGGCCGCGGTGCTACTTGGACTCGCCGCGGTGCGGGCAGGGATCCTTCGTGCAACTGGCGTACAGCGCCAGCGAGTGCTCCTGCAGCACGAAGCCGCGCGCGACCGCCACCGCGCGCTGGCGCGCCTCGATCTCGGCGTCGTAGAACTCCTCGACGCGGCCGCAGTTCAGGCACACGAGGTGGTCGTGGTGCTGCCCCTCGTTGAGTTCGTAGACTGCCTTGCCGGACTCGAAGTTGCTGCGCGTCAGAAGCCCGGCCTGCTCGAACTGCATCAGCACACGGTAGACGGTGGCCAGCCCGATGTCGGAGCCTTCGGCCAGAAGCGCCTTGAACACGTCCTCGGCCGTCATGTGGCGGCGCTCGGTGTGCTGGAAGACCTCCAGGATCTTGATGCGTGGCAGGGTGGCCTTCAGGCCGCTGCTCTTGAGCTCGTCGACTTGGGTCATGGCAAGGTCTCGCGGGCCGGCGGCGGGCCGCACGCCCGCTAGAATGCGTTGATCATAGCCAGCGTCGGCGGCGCGCCCGCCACGCGATCGAATCGCCCTCATGCCACGTTCCCTGATGGTGCTCGGCGGCCTGGCCGCCAGCCTCGCGCTCGGCGGGTGCAGCACGCCGATGCGCGACGCCAGTTCGCTGTTCGGCCTGATCACGCCCTACCGTTTCGAGGTCGTGCAGGGCAACGTGGTGACCAAGGAGCAGCTCGAGCGTGTCCGCATCGGCATGCCGCGGCGCCAGGTGCGCGACCTGCTCGGCTCGCCGATGCTGTCCGACATCTTCCATGCCGACCGCTGGGACTACGTCTTCACGATCCGCCGCCAGGGCGCCGAGCCGCAGCGCCGCAGCGTGGTCGTGACCTTCGAGGGCGACCGCCTGGTCAAGATCGACGCCGAGGAGCTGCCGTCGGAGCACGAGTTTGTCGCCTCGATCAGCCGCCACCGCGACTTCGCGCCGAAGAAGCTCGAACTGAGCGACGAGGAGCGCGCCGCACTGCCGCGCCCACCGGCACCGCCCGCCAGCGCAGCCGCCGAGGCGGTCGGACCGGTGCGCGACTACCCGCCCCTCGAAGGCTCCTGAGCCGATGCGCTTGTGCATCGCCGGCGCCTCCGGCCGCATGGGGCGCATGCTGATCGAAACCGTGCTGACGAGCGACGGTGACAGCCTCGCCGGCGCGCTCGACGTCGCCGGCAGCCCGGCGCTCGGGCAGGACGCCAGCGCCTTCCTCGGCACCCCGTGCGGCGTCGCGATCACCAGCGACCTGCATGCCGCGTTGTCCGGCGCCGACGCGCTGATCGACTTCACCCGCCCCGAGGGCACGCTGGCCCACCTCGCCGCCTGCCGCACGCTCGGCGTGCGCGCGGTCATCGGCACGACCGGGTTCGACGACGCCGGCAAGGCCGCGATCGCCGACGCCGCGCACGACATCCCGGTCGTCCTGGCGCCCAACATGAGCGTCGGCGTCAACGTCGTGCTGATGCTGCTGGACAAGGCGGCGCGCGCCCTGTCCACCGGCTACGACATCGAGGTCATCGAGGCCCACCACCGCCACAAGGTCGACGCGCCGAGCGGCACAGCGCTGGCGATGGGGGAGGTCCTCGCCAGGGCACTCGGCCGCGACCTCAAGGACTGCGCCGTCTACGCGCGCGAAGGCCATACCGGCCCGCGCGATCCGTCGAGCATCGGCTTCGCGACGATCCGCGGCGGCGACATCGTCGGCGACCACACGGTGCTGTTCGCGGGCACCGGCGAGCGCATCGAGATCACCCACAAGAGCGCCAGCCGCCAGGGCTATGCGGCCGGCAGTCTGCGCGCCGCCCACTTCCTGGCCGACAAGCCACCCGGCCTGTACGGGATGGCCGAGGTGCTCGGTCTGGCCGACGCCTGACCGGCCCTGTGCCGGTCGGCCCGATGGGCGACCGGCGCGTGATGACCGATGATGCTGCGGCCTGACTGGCGGTGGCCGCGACCGCCTGGCCGAGGTCGGGGCCGTGCGGCGCCAGGGGCCGTCGAGGACTGAACACCGCGACACACGGAAGCGATGAACCACCCGGTCTTCCCCATCACCGTCGAGGACGCAGCGCGCCAGCGCAAGCGCCAGGCGCCCAAGGGCCGCAGGGTCGACCCCGCCGCGCTGGCCGAGGTGCGGTCGCTGCTCGGCGACGCCGCCCCGCGCAGCGACCGGCTGATCGAGGCCCTGCACCGCATCAACGACCGTTTCGGCCAGCTCGCCACCGGGCACCTCGCGGCGCTGGCCGAATGGATGCGGCTGCCGCAGGCCGAGGTCTACGAGGTCGCGAGCTTCTATCACCACTTCGACATCGTGCACGAGGACGCCGCCGGCGCAGTGCCCTCACCGCCGCGCGTGACGGTGCGGGTCTGCGATGGCCTGAGCTGCGAGCTCGCCGGCGCCAGGGAGTTGCTGGACCGGCTGCCCGCGATGCTGGACGCCGACGTGCGCGTGATCGCGGCACCCTGCATCGGTCGCTGCGAGCAGGCGCCGGCGGTCGCGGTGCACCGGCACCCGCTGGCGCGGGCCACGGTCGAGGCCGTCCAGACCGCCGTGCGCGACGGCCTGACGCAGGCCCCGTCCCCCGAGCACGCCGCCACCACCCCGACCGCCCGTTACGACGCCTACCGCGCCGCCGGCGGCTACGCGCTGCTGCGCGACTGCATCGAGGGCCGGCGCGATGTCGAGTCGGTGCTGGCGACGATGGACGACAGTGGCCTGCGCGGCCTCGGCGGCGCCGGCTTCCCGGCCGGGCGCAAGTGGCGCATCGTGCGCGCCGAGCCCGCGCCGCGACTGATGGCCGTCAACATCGACGAGGGCGAGCCCGGCACCTTCAAGGACCGCACGCTGCTCGAGGCCGATCCGCACCGTTTCCTCGAAGGCATGCTGATCGCCGCCTGGGCGGTGGGCATCGAGTCGGTCTTCATCTACCTGCGCGACGAGTACCACGGCGCGCGCGGGCTGCTTGAGGCCGAGCTCGCGGCGCTGCAGGCCGACCCGCCGGTGCCGCGCCTGCCGACGATCGAGCTGCGCCGCGGCGCCGGCGCCTACATCTGCGGCGAGGATCGAGGGCCGCCGCGGGCTGCCGCGGCTGCGCCCGCCCTATGTCGCGCAGGTCGGGCTGTTCGGCCGGCCGACGCTGGCGCACAACCTCGAGACCCTGTTCTGGGTGCGCGAGCTGCTCGAGCACGGCGCCGCGCACTTCATGCGCCACGGCCGCCACGGTCGCCGCGGGCTGCGCCGCTTCTCGGTCTCGGGCCGCGTGCGCGAGCCCGGGGTGAAGCTGGCGCCGGCCGGCATCACGCTGCGCGAGCTGGTCGACGAGCACTGCGGCGGCATGCTGCCCGGCCACGCGCTCTACGCCTACCTGCCGGGCGGTGCCTCGGGCGGCATCCTGCCGGCGCGGCTGGCCGACCTGCCGCTGGACTTCGACACCCTGCAGCCGCACGGCTGCTTCATCGGCTCGGCCGCGGTGATCGTGCTGTCGCGCAGCGACAGCCACGTGGACCGGGCGAGCGACGCCGCGCGCAACCTGATGCGCTTCTTCGAGCACGAGAGCTGCGGCCAGTGCACGCCCTGCCGCGTCGGCACCGGCAAGGCGCGCGCGCTGATCGAGCACGACCGCTGGGACCGGGCACTGCTGGCCGAGCTGTCACAGGCGATGCGCGACGCCTCGATCTGCGGCCTGGGGCAGGCGGCGCCGAACCCGGTCGACTGCGTGATCCGGTATTTCCCCGACGAGCTGGCAGGCGCATGAGGAACGACGCGATCGATCCGCCGGACACCTCGACCATCCGCTTCGTGCTCGACGGCCGCGAGGTCACGGCGCACGCCGGCGAGACGCTGCTCGACGTCGCCGACCGTGAAGGCGTGGCGATCCCGCGCCTGTGCGCCAAGGACGGGCTGGCGCCGGCCGGCAACTGTCGCGCCTGCATGGTCGAGATCGACGGCGAGCGCGTGCTCGCGCCGTCGTGCTGCCGCGCGCCGACGGCAGGCATGACCGTCCACAGCCGCAGCCCGCGGGCCCGCCAGGCGCAGCGCCTGGTGCTGGAGCTGCTGCGCAGCGACATGCCGCCGGCCGCCTTCACGCACGACGACGAGCTCGACCACTGGGCGGCGCGGCTCGGCGTCGGCACGCCCCGCTTCGCACCGCGGCCGCGGCAGGTGGCCGACCTGTCGCACGCCGGCATCGCGGTGAACCTGGACGCCTGCATCCAGTGCACGCGCTGCCTGCGCG
>CAZQPN010000310.1:0-4326 GCA_964595215.1 uncultured Rubrivivax sp.
ACAGCATCGCCTGCGGCATCACCTCGTGCAGCTTCATCGCGTCGTGGCCGGCGCCGCTGGGCAGCGTGAACACGGGCAGGCCGAGGGCCGCCACCGCGTCGGCCCAGCGCTGCTGCCAGGCCGGGTGGCTGGGCGCGGCGGCCGCGCGCATCGTTTCCTCCAGCGTGTGCGACACGCCGCGGCGCGCGCAGATCGCGGTCAGCTCCGAGAGCGTGTCGTCGACGCAGGCGTCGCGCAGCGCGTCCGAGGTGGCGCGGATGTCGAGGCTGAAGCGGCAGCGCCCGGGCACGACGTTGGTCGAGCCGGCCGGCACCTCGAGCAGGCCGACGGTGCCGACGACGTCGGGCACGCTCGCCGCGCGGCGCTCCAGAAAGAGCACGAGCTCGGCGACCGCCGCGGCGGCGTCGCGCCGCTGGCCCATCGGCGTCGTGCCGGCGTGGCTGGCCATGCCGACGACCTCGCCGAGGAAGCGTCGCGCGGCGTTGATCGACGTGACGACGCCCAGCGGCAGGTCGCGCGCGTTCAGCACCGGCCCCTGCTCGATGTGCAGCTCGACGAAGCCGAGGTAGCGCGCCGGGTCGCGCCGCAGCGCGCCGATGGCGTCCATCGTGGCGGGCAGGCCGGCGGCGGCCATCGCGTCGCGCATCGACACGCCGTCGGCGTCGCGCTGGTCCAGCCAGGCGGGGTCGAACTGGCCGAGCAGCGCGCCCGAGCCGAGGAAGGTGGCCTTGTAGCGCTGGCCCTCCTCCTCGCTGAAGCCGACCACCTCGATGCCGTGGCGCAGGCGGCGCCCCGCGCGGTGCAGCGCCTGCACCGCCGCCATCGGCGCGAGGATGCCGAGCCGCCCGTCGTAGCGTCCGCCGTTGCGCACCGTGTCGTAGTGGCTGCCGGTGAGCAGCCGCGGCGCCTGACCATCGTTGCCATGGTCGCTGCCGTGGTAGACGCCGACGACGTTGCCGACGGCGTCGATCGAGACCTCGTCGAAACCGCATTCGCGCATCCAGCCCTGCAGCTGCGCGGCGCAGGCGCGGTGCGCCTCGGTCAGGTAGGTGACGGTGAGCTGGCCGGCCTCCTTGAAGCCGGGGTCGCTGTGCGCGGCCAGCGCCTCGGCCCAGTCCCAGACCTGCTCGCCGAGCGCGGGCACGAAGCCAAACTTGTCGTTGAGCCGGATCTGCGCGATGCGGTGGATGTGCCGCAGGCACTCGCCGAACTCGACCTCCGGGTGCTGGGCCAGGCGGCGCTCGAAGCTGGCGATGATCTCGCCGCGCGCGAGGCCGGTGCCGCGCGGGCCGCGCACCGCCAGGATGAAGGGCCAGCCGAACTTCGCGTGGTAGTCGGCGTTGAGGCGCTGCAGCTGCGCGAACTCCACGGGCGTGCAGTCGGCCAACCCGGCGCGGCCCTGCTCGCCCGTCGACTCGGCGGTCAGCGTGCGGCTGACCATCGCCTTGCCGGCGAGTTCGGGGTGGGCGCGGATCAGCGCCAGCTGCTCGTCGCGCGTCGCCTCGCGCACGACGCCGGCCAGCGCGTGCTGCAGCGCCGCCAGCGACGCGAAGGGGCGTCGCACGGCGGCGCGTTCGACGACCCAGGGCGAGTGCTCGTAGGTGCCGGCCAGCAGGCGCACGAAGGCCGCGGGACCGGCGGCGTTGAGCTCGGCAAGGGTCAGTGCGGGTGTCGGCGTGGTGGGGGGCATCGGTTCATTCCCAGACGAAGGCGGTGGCGGCATCGAACGGATGCGTCTGCCGCCAGTGGCGCGCGATGTCGATGCGGCGCGTGACCCAGACCCGGTCGTGCGACTGCACGTGGTCGAGGAAGCGCTGCAGCGCGCGCATCCGCCCCGGGCGGCCGAGCAGCCTGCAGTGCATGCCGATGCTCATCATCGACGGCCGGGTGTCGCCTTCGGCGTATTGGACGTCGAAGGCGTCGCGCAGGTAGGTGAAGAAGTCCTCCCCCTGGCTGAAGCCCTGCGGCAGCGCGAAGCGCATGTCGTTGCAGTCCAGCGTGTAGGGCACGACGAGGTGCGGCGCCAGCGCGCCGTCGCTGCGCCGCACCTGCAGCCAGAACGGCAGGTCGTCGCCGTAGTAGTCGCTGTCGTAGGCGAAGCCGCCGAAGTCGGCGACCAGCCGGCGCGTGTTGGGGCTGTCGCGGCCGGTGTACCAGCCCAGGCCGTGCACATGGCCCGGGCTGGACCCGCGCTGGCCGGTGAGCCGCTCGATGGCCTGCATGCCCCGCAGCATGTGCGCGCGCTCGGTCGCCTCGTCGACGCCCTGGTAGTGGATCCAGCGCCAGCCGTGGCAGGCGATCTCGTGGCCGAGCTCGACGAAGGCGGCCGTCACCTCGGGGCAGCGCTCGAGCGCCATGCCGACGCCGAACACCGTCAGCGGCAGGCCGCGGCGCTCGAACTCGCGCAGGATGCGCCAGACGCCGACGCGCGCGCCGTATTCGTAGACGCCCTCCATGCTGAGGTGGCGCGCCGGGAAGGCCGGCGGGCTGGCCATCTCGGACAGGAACTGCTCGCTGCCGGCGTCGCCGTGCAGCACCGAGTTCTCGCCGCCCTCCTCGTAGTTGAGGACGAACTGCAGCGCCACGCGCGCGTCGCCCGGCCAGCGCGGATGCGGCGGGTGGCGGCCGTGGCCGCGCAGGTCGCGCGGGTAGGTGGAGGTGTCGTGGGGGGCGGGTGGCCGGGGCCTGTCGTCTGGCATGCAGCTTGCACCTTGCGATATCGTGTGCCGACCGGTCAGTGTGCCTGCATTCAACGGAGTCCCGCCTGCCATCATGGGCCATCTCAGCACCCACGTCCTCGACACCGCGCACGGCTGCCCGGCGGCCGGTATGCGCGCGACCCTGCAGCGCATCGCCGCCGACGGCGCCGCGACGACCGTGAAGACCGTCGTGCTGAATGCCGACGGCCGCAGTCCCGACGGCCCGCTGCTCGATGCGGCGGCGATGCAGACCGGCCGCTGGCGGCTGCTCTTCGAGGTGGCGCCCTATTTCCGTGCGCGCGGCGTGGCCCTGCCTGACCCCGCCTTCATCGACACGGTACAGCTCGACTTCGGCATCGCCGACGCGGCTGGCCAGTACCACGTCCCGCTGCTCGTCAGCCCGTGGAGCTACAGCACCTATCGGGGCTCGTAGAGCCGTCCACGACCTCGACCGAAGGGACCTTCGATGGACACCTACTGGCTGGACTGGGCCAACCTGCTGCTGCGCTGGGCCCACGTCATCACGGCGGTGGCCTGGATCGGCTCGTCGTTCTACTTCGTGATGCTGGACAACAGCCTCACGTCCCCGACCGACGGCGAGCTGAAGGACAAGGGTGTCGACGGCGAGCTGTGGGCCGTGCACGGCGGCGGCTTCTACCACTCGAACAAGTACATGCTGGCGCCGCGCTGGCGGCCGCTGCCCGACAACCTGCACTGGAGCTACTGGGAGAGCTACTCGACCTGGCTGACGGGCTTCGCGCTGTTCACGGTGATGTACCTGTTCAACGCCGGGACCTTCCTGATCGACAGGAGCGTCTTCGACTGGTCGCCCGCTGCCGCGATCGGCACGTCGCTGGGCTTTCTCGCGGTGTTCTGTGTCGTCTACGAACTTATCTGCCGCACGCTGGGCCAGGGTGCGAAGGGCGACCTGATCGTCGGCGGCGCGGTGCTGGTGTTCGTCGTGTTCGCGTCGTGGCTGGCCTGCCAGCTGTTCGCCGGGCGCGCCGCCTTCCTGCTCGTCGGCGCGATGCTGGCCACCGCGATGAGCGCCAACGTCTTCTTCTGGATCATCCCGGGCCAGCGCAAGGTGGTGGCGTCGCTGCGCGCCGGCGAGAGCCCGGACCCGGTGCACGGCCGGCGCGGCAAGCAGCGCAGCGTGCACAACACCTACTTCACGCTGCCCGTCATCGTGGCCATGCTGTCCAACCACTACGGCTGGCTCACCCAGGGTCCGCAGAACTGGCTGGTGCTGGTGCTGCTGATGCTGGCCGGCGCGCTGATCCGGCACAGCTTCGTCGCGCGCCACCAGGCGCACGTGCAGGGACGGCGCACCCCGTGGGCGCACGCCGCGGTGGGCACGGCGGTGCTCGTCGGGCTGGCGCTCTGGCTCGCGCCGCCGCCGCCGAGCGTCGGGCAGCGCGCCGCCGCCGCCGCGCAGCCAGCCGGCCATGCCGAGGTGCGTGCGGTGATCGAGCAGCGCTGCGCGATGTGCCACAACGCCGCGCTGGCGCAGAAGAACGTCGCGCTGCACACCCCTGAGCTGCTGGCGCAGCACGCGCAGGCCGTCTACCAGCAGGTCGCGGTGCTCCGGCTGATGCCGATGAACAACGCGACGCAGATCACCGAG
>CAZQPN010000311.1:0-4324 GCA_964595215.1 uncultured Rubrivivax sp.
CACGAAAGCGTCGGCAGCGTTGATCTCGCGGTTGACCCAGAGCGGGCGACCGCTGAGAAAGACCGCCACCACCGGAATGCCTTCGTCCTTCAGGCGGCGGATCAGCGCCAGATCATTGGGCTTGCCAATCTGGTAGCCGACGTGGGTGATATCGCCGATGAACTCGGCGTAGGGCTCTTCGCCGAACACCACAATGGCCGCGTCCGGGCGCTGCACGTAGCGGCCGTCGAGCGCCAGTTCGGCCTGGCCGCCGGCCGCCTCGACCTGCTCGCGGAAGCCTTCCCAGAGGGTCTGGGCGTTGGGGAAGTCTTCGCGTTGGGTGCCGGTGCCCTGCCAGGTCAGGGTCCAGCCGCCGCTTTGCCGCGCGATGCTATCGGCGCCGTCGCCAGCCACCAGGATGCGGCGGCGCGGATCTATCGGCAGCACGCCACTCTCGTTCTTGAGCAGGACCAGCGAACGCCGCACCGCTTCCCGCGCCAGCGCGCGATGAGCCGGCTGGCCGAGCAGGGCGAAGTCGCCGCCGTTGACACGTTCCGAAGGACGCGGGGCTTCGAACAGGCCGAGGCGCAGTTTGACGCGCAGGATCCGGCGCACCGCATCGTCGAGCCGGCTCATCGGGATGGTGCCGTCGCGCACCTGAGCCAGGGTGTTGTGGTACACGTCGCGCCAGGTGTCGGGCGCCATGTACATGTCCACGCCGGCGATGAGGGCTTGCGGGCAGCTCTTGTCGGTGCAGCCGGTCACTTCGCCGTGGCCGTTCCAGTCGCCGACCACGAACCCGTCGAAGCCCAGCCGCTCCTTCAGGATGCGGGTGAGCAGGCCGTGGTGACCGTGCATCTTCTCGCCGTTCCAGCTCGAGAACGACGCCATCACCGACTGCACGCCCGCCTGCAGCGCGGCGATGTGCCCAGCGCCGTGGATATCGCGCAGTTCCTCTTCCGAAACGCGCGCGTCGCCCTTGTCCTTGCCCTCGAAAGTGCCGCCATCGCCGATGTAGTGCTTGGCGGTGGAGAGCACCCGATTCCCGCCGAGGAATCCGCCGCTGCCGACCGCGCCCTGCAGGCCCTCTACCACCGCGGTGGCATAGCGTGAGACCAGCGCTGCGTCCTCCGAGTAGCCTTCGTAGGTGCGGCCCCAGCGGTCGTCCCGCGGTACGGTCACGGTCGGGGCGAAGGTCCACTCGAATCCGGTGGCGCGCAGCTCCAGCGCGGTGGCCTCGGCGATACGGCGCACCAGATCGGCATCGTTGGCGGCCCCCAGGCCGATGTTGTGCGGAAACAGGGTGGCACCGACCACGTTGTTGTGCCCGTGCACGGCGTCGATGCCAAGCAGCACAGGAATCGCCGCGCCCTTCGCCGAGGCGTCGACCGAGGCAGCGTGGAAGGCATCGGCCAGTGCCAGCCAGTCGGCCGGCGGGGCGTTGTAGCGCTTGCCGGGCTCCGAGTTGCCGCCGGCGAGGACCGAGCCGAGGCGATAGGTGCGAAGGTCATCGGGCGTAATCGAGTCGAGGTCGCCCTGCACCACCTGCCCGACCTTCTCCTCCAGGCTCAGGCCTTGCAGCAGGGCATCGACGCGCGCTTCCAGCGCTGCATCGGCTGGGATCGGCGAGGCCAGCGCCGGCCACAGTTCCGGGTGCACGGACGAGGCCACGGCGTCTGCCGCGCCTGACTTGAGCGGGGCGCAAGCCGCGCCCAGCGACACTACCAGCGGCAGCAAAACGCGCTGCCAGCGGCTGCGGCCATGCCTGGCCCAGAGGCTCTTGTGCTTCACGTGCATCCCCTCCCTCCGAGATCCTGCACTTCGCCGCGCACCAGTTTGGCGACGCGGGACTGGATTATGACACCAGCATTGACAGCGTTGTCAATTGTCGGGCTTACTGCCGCCCAAGCGCCGGCCGGAGCGGCGATCTGTTGCCGCCAGCTGCATGGCGCAATGCCCCCGGCGAGGACGGGACGGGAATCAGGAGGGGAGCGGACCAGTCATGACGCCGGTACTTCAGGGGGCATACTGCGCGCAATCAGCGGGCGCGATCGAGCGTGCGCGTCGCTGCAGCCAGAGCGTCGCGCCATGACCGCAATCCGCCCTGCGCTGGTGGCGGATGTGGGCGGCACCTGGGTTCGCTTCGCGCTTGCGGGCGTTGCGAGCCAGCTCAGTCCGACCCTGCACGCTCCGCGCCAGCTCGCGGTCGCCGAGCACGACTCGCTGGTCGCCGCGGCCCGCCATTATCTTGAGACGCTGGACGATCCGGGTCTTCGCCCGGCCAGTGCGGTCTTTGCCGTGGCTGGGCGGGTCGAGGCAGACCGCGCCGAGATGACCAACCATCCCTGGCGCATCGACGCAGTCGCCTGTGCCGATGCGCTGGCGCTGGAGCGGGTCGGCCTGCTGAACGATTTCACCGCCCAGGCCATGGCCGTGCCCCATCTCGGATCGGCCGATCGGGTGGCGCTTGGCGACCACCGCGAACCGGCCGAACGCGCAAGCGAGCAGACCTTCGCCGTGCTGGGCCCAGGCACCGGCCTTGGCGTCAGTGCCCTGCTCCGCCGACCTGGCCTGGAGCTGGCGCTGGAATCCGAGGGTGGGCATGCCGCCTTCGCCCCCAAGACCGCCCGTCAGCGCGCCGTACTCGAGCAGCTCGCGACGCGCTTTGTGCGCGTGTCGTACGAGCGTTTGCTGAGCGGCGGTGGGCTGAGCAACCTGCATTGGGCGCTGTCGCGACTGGGCGGCACCATGGCACCCGTCGATCTGGCCCCGGAGCAGGTCACCGCCCTCGCGCGCAGCGGCGACCCGGTCGCGATCGAAGCGCTGGCGCTGTTCTGCGAAGTCTTCGGCGCGTTTGCGGGCGATCTGGTCCTCACGTTCGGCGGCTGGGACGGGGTATTCCTGTCCGGTGGACTGGTGCCGCTGCTGCTCGACGACCTGCAGCGCGGCGGTTTCCGTCGAGCCTTCGAGAACAAGGGCCGCTTCAGCCAGGGGATGGCGCGGGTGCCGGTCTACGCCGTGGTGCACCCCCAGGCCGGACTGCTGGGCGCGGCAGCCGCGGCGCTGCGGGCCCGGTCCTGAATCGGCTCGTCGCTGGCTCGTTCAGCGCCGGTATTCGCCTTCATCGCTGCGGACTGCACCGGTGGTTCCGCGATCGACGCTGCAAGCTCAGCGCGACTCCACCCTGAACGGCAGGTTGGCGTGCCCGGCCTTGCCGTTGGCGTCGCGCACGATGACGAACAGCCGGTAGTTGCCGCTGCGGCGTGGCGCCTCGAACCTCGCCCGGCCGCCCGAATCTGCCACCAACCGGGCGGGCACGCGCCGGGGCACCGCCTCGGGGTCGCCACCGATGCTCGTCGCGCGGCTCTCCTGCCGGATCTCCCAGTCAAAGCGCAGGTCGGCCGGGGAGGACGAGCCTGCCTCAACCTCCGCCAGCACCGGCTGGCCTGGCGCGAGCACCACTCCGGCGGCCGCTTCGCGCCCGTCGAGGCGCAGCCCCCCGACCGCCGGCGCCGGACTTTCTGGCGCGCGGCCGCTCCAGAGCCGCTGCAGGGCATCGACTGCCTCCGTCGCTTCCCCGCTGTCGAGAAATAGGCCGTACCAGGTCGGCGTGCGCTCCTGCTTCTGGCCCCACAGGAAGACGAAGCTGCCCAGGCAGCGGTCCGGGTCGGCCAGGATCGAAGCACGGTAGCGTTGCAGCAGGCGCTGCGCCTTGTCGCGACTGCTGTCCTCGATCGGCGCGCCCCACGGCGTTTGCGCAACCTCCCAATGGCCGGTCGGTCCCCACTCGGTGACCAGGTAGGGGCCCTTCCAGCCCGCCGCAGCCAGGTCGGGCAGGCGTTCGATGCCTGCGTAAAGCTGCAGCCCGAGCAACTCCAGCGCCGGTGCGCGCTGGGTCAGTTCGGCGATCGCTGCGCCATCGATTCCCGCCAGCGGCGTGAGCGCCGGATGCGCAGGGTCTTCAGCGCGGATCATCTGCACGATGTCGTTCAGCGCGTCCCAGACGCGCGGATCGCGCGCGCCGAGGTTCAGTTCGTTGCCGACCACCCAGAGCAGCAAAGCCGGATGGTCGCGGTGCCGACGAACTTCGCTGCGCAACCGCTCGAGCTGGCGCGCGACCGCGCGCGCGTCGCCGTAGTCGAAGCCGTGGCGTTCGCTGCCCACCTCCAGACCGAACGCGACGAACACACCGGCATCCAGGGCCGCGTCGAGCATCGAGCCGCGCCGGCCGCGGATGCGATCACCGCGCCACGTCCGTACCGCGTTGCCGCCGCGCGCCGCGAGTTCAGCCACGTCGCCGCCGTCGACTCCCGCGCCGCGCACGTAGAAGGGCTCGCCATTGACC
>CAZQPN010000312.1:0-4315 GCA_964595215.1 uncultured Rubrivivax sp.
TCGATCATCAGGCTGTGGCCCATCACCAGATGGCCCAGGATGGGGCGGTCGTTCATGCTGTGGTTGATGACACGAAGGCAGGACGCTCAAGGATTGAGGTACTGGAACAGTGACATGCGCTGCACCATCGAGTACGCCTTCAGCGCTGCATCGTAGCCGGTTTGCTTGTTCTGGAAGTCCGACACCGCCTGCACCATGTCGAGGTCTTCGGCCGCCGACCGGTCGGCCTGCGCCGTCACCGATTGCTGCCACAGGCGCGTCTGCACGGTGTCCACGCGGTTCAGTGTCTCGCCGACGCGCGCCCGGCGCGCCAGCAGGTGATCGTTCACCGCGTCCATCTGCGCCAGGCCGCTGCGCACCGTCTCGGCGATGTCGGCGCCGCTGCGGCCGGGCGTCTCGAGCTCGGTCGCCACACGCTCGAGCAGCGCGAAGGCCGACAGGTCCCCCTGCCCCGTCTCCGGGTCGCGCACCTGCAGCCAGGTGTCCCGGCCATCCAGCGTCAGCGGCAGCGGCTCGGCATTGGCCGTCAGCATCTCGCCCCCGCTGCTGCGCAGCTGCACGCCCCCGGGCGCGTCGACGAAAGGCGGCGGCTCAGCGCCCTGGCCGCCGAACAGCCAGCTGCCGGCGCCGTCGCCGCGGTTGGCGATGCCCAGCAACTGCTCGCGCAGACCGCGCAGCGCCTGCCCCAGGTTGGCGCGCTCCTTGTCGCTGTAGGTCGCATTGCCGGCCGCGACGATGGCCTCGCGCGCCTGCTGCAGCAGCTCGCCGGCATCGGCGAGCGCGCCCTCCGTCATCGTCAGCATGTTGCGGCTGGCCTCGAGCGCGCGCTGCTCGGCCTCCACGCGCATCGACGTCGCCAGCGCACGCTCGGCGCGGGCTGCCGCCGCCGGATCGTCGCTGGCGCGCGCGACGCGCTTGCCGCTGGTGAGCTGCTCCTGCAGCAGCGTCAGTTCGTTCTGACGCGACTGCAGCGTCGACAGGCCTCGCTCGTAGGCGTTCTGGGTCGCGATGCGCATGGGTCAGCCTCGTTCGGTCGTGCGGTCGATGGCGGCGTCAGCGGCCGGCAGCCGTCTGCAGCAGGGTCTCGAAGATCTGCTGCGCCACCTGCAGCACCTTCGCCGCCGCCTGGTAGCTCTGCTGGAACTCGATCAGGCGTGCCGCCTCCTCGTCGAGGTTGACACCGGCCTCCGACGACCGGGTCTGCTCGGCCTGACGCGCCAGGGCGACGGAGAGATCGGCGACGGCCGCGGCGCCCTGCACGCGCACGCCGATGTCGGACATCGCGGCCGCGTAGGCGTCGGTCGCGGTCGCGCCGCCGCCAAGGCTGCCGTCGGGCAGCCGCACGCGGCCGACCAGGGGCAGGTCGCGCAACGCGTTCATCGCCAGCGCGTTGCCGTTGTTGGCCGCGACATTGAGCGTGCGGTCGATGGTCAGCGTGTCGCCGCTGCGCGGCACGCCGTTCAGGCTCAGCGCGAAGCCGTTGATGTCCGGGTCGGGTGACGCCGGCAGCGATCGCCCCGCCGTCCAGGTGCCGGTGCCGCTGGACACCAGCGCGTTCGTCGTGCGGTCGCGCAGCTCCCACGCGTAGGCGCCGGCGTCGTCGGTGAAGGTGATGCCGGCCCGCAGCTGCGGTTCGACCGTGCCGGACGTGATCGTGAGCCCGCCGACGCTCGCGGTGCCGGTGTTCGACGCGCCCGCGGTGGCCGACAACACCGACGCGGCGGCGACGTCGCGCGGATCGCGCAGCAGGGTCGTCAGGCCGCTGGCGGCGCGCGTCACGGGCTGGAGAAGGAACTTGTCGCCCGCCATCGGCGCCGGCGTGCCGACGTCGATGCGGAAACCGTCGATCTCGTCGCCGCTGGCGACGCTGCGCACCAGGCCGTCCGACAGCCGCGTGACCCGCCAGACGCCCGGCGCGCCGAGCGGGTCGGCGACCATCTGGTACTCGCTGGCCTGCAGCTCGGTCGGCTGGGTGATCGTCAGGGCGACCTGGCCGATCAACTGGCCGGACGCGTCCTTCGCGTTCGACGCCGCGGGCAGGGTGCGAGGCGCGGGGGTCGAGAACATGTCCTGCGCCGGCACCGCACCGGCCGGCTCGTGCAGGTTGACGCCCAGTCGCTGCTGGGCGTTCACGGCGCCGGTGACGGCCGCGGCCATCTGGCCGATCAGCGTCTGCGCCTGCACGAGGTCCTGGTTCTGGAAGCGCAGCAGGCCGGCGATGCGTCCGCCGCCCAGCGTGTCCTCCTTCAGGCGCAGCGGAATGCCGTTGTCGAGCACCGCGATCGCCGCACGCGACGGATCGCTCGGATCGTCGACCACGGTCAGCGGTTGCGCGTCGTTGCTCAGCACCAGTCGCTGACCGCCACCGGCGAACACACCGAGCGTGCCGTCGTCGGCCTCGACGGTCGTGACGCTGATGAGCCTGGACAGATCGGCCAGCAGCCGGTCGCGCTGGTCGAGCAGGTCGTTCGGCGGCTGCCCGAGGCCGCGCACCGAAGCGATCTGCTGGTTGACGCTGGCGATGTTGCGGGTGATCTCGTTGACCGTCGCGACCGTGACCTTCAGATCCTCGCGCAGCAGCTGCTGCAGCGTGACGAGCTGGCCGTCGGCATCGGCGAAGCGCGCGGTCAGCTCTTCGGCCCGCGCCAGCACGACCTGGCGCGAGCTGCTGTCGCCCGGCCGCAGCGCGAGGTCGCTGAGCGCGTTCATGAACTGCGTCGTCGCGTAGCCCAGGCCGCGCTCGCCGGTCGGGAAGACGTTCTCGAGCTGGCGCAGCTGGTCCAGCCGCGCCGCGTCCATCGCCGACATCGACGCCGTCTTCACGGCCTCGCGCGTCAGGAAGGCGTTGTGCGTGCGCGTGATGGTCTCGACGTCCGAGCCCTTGCCGAAGTAGCCGGCGCCGCTGAACTGGCCGAGCGCGGTCGACAGCTCGGCGCGCTGGCGCGAGTAACCCGCGACGTTGGCGTTCGCGATGTTGTGCCCGGTGACCTGCAGCGCGGCGTAGTTGGCCGCCATCGCCCGCATGCCGAGCATCATGAGCGGAGAAGCACCCATCGTCGTCCGCTCCCTCAGCTCTGCGAGCGCTGCAGCTGCAGCGTCGTGTTGATCGTGCGCGTCAGCTTGTCGGCATAGGCCGGGTCCGTCGCGTAGCCGGCGCGCTGCAGGCCGTGCGCGAACTCGCGCGCACTGTCGGCACCGAGCACGTCGCGGTAGCGCGGGCTGCCCTGCATCAGCCGCGCGTAGTCGGCGAAGGACTCGGCGTGGCTGGCGTAGGCGCGGAAGCGCGCCTTGACCTTGCGCGGCTGTCCGTCGACGAACTCGGTCGTCGTCACCTCGGCGACCGGGCCGGTCCAGCCGGCGCCGGCCTTGATGCCGAACAGGTTGTGCGACGGCGAGCCGTCGGCGTGCAGGATCTCGCGCCGGCCCCAGCCGGACTCGTGTGCCGCCTGCGCGACCATGAAGCTGGCCGGGATGCCGGTGACGGCCTCGGCCTGGCGTGCCGCCGCCATGTGCGTGTGCACGAACGCGGCTGCGCCCCTGTCGGGAATGCGCGGGGCGCGCTCGACGCCGCTCGGCGCGGCGATCGCGGCGGACGCCGGCACAGCGGCAGGCCGGCCGATCGCGCTCGGCCAGGCCGACGGCGGCGTCGAGGGCACGGCGCCGCCGGGTGCCAGGCCCATCTGGCGTTCGAGCTGGCGCGCAATCGCGTCGGCCAGGCCACCGCGCAGGCCGGTCAGCTGGCCCGCGTACTGCTGGTCCAGCATCGATGTCGCCATGTCCTCACCGGCGCCGCCGTCCATCAGACCGCTGTCCTGCGTCGTGGCGCGCATGCTCTTCATCAGCTCCTGCATGAACAGCGCCTCGAACTGGCGCGCCGCCTCGCGCACCGCACCCTGCGGATCGCGCGCGGCGCGTCCGCGCAAGGCCTCCAGGCCGCGCACGTCGCCGACCAGGGCACCCGGCGCGCGCGCGCTCGCCGGGCCCGGCGCGGAGGCCGCGGCCGGCAAGGTCACAGGACCTCCAGCTCGGCGCCCAGGGCGCCGGCGCTCTTCATCGCCTGCAGGATCGCCAGCAGGTCCTGCGGCGTCGCCCCGAGCGCGTTGAGCGCCTTGACGACGTCGGTCAGCCGGGTGCCCGCGGGCATCTCGATGATCGAGCCGCCCTGCTGCGTGATCGCGATGTCGGCCTTCTCGGCGGTCACGGTGTCGCCGCGGCCGAAGGGCGCCGGCTGGCTGACCATCGGCGTCGAGCTGATCGTCACCGACAGGCTGCCGTGCGCCACCGCGCAGGCGCCGAGGGTCACCGCCTCGTTCAT
>CAZQPN010000313.1:0-4311 GCA_964595215.1 uncultured Rubrivivax sp.
TCGAGCGTGGCCAGGTCCAGCCACTGCAGGTCGTCGACCAGCAGCACCGGGCCGTGGGCCTCGAACAAACGGGCCAGCGCCTCGAGCAGCCGCGTCTTGGCCGTGTCCGCGTCCAGCGGCGGCAGGCTCTCGCCAGGCGCGATCTCGGGCAGCAGGCGCGCCAGGTCCAGCCGGTAGGCCGCCAGCACGCCGTGCGGGCTGCGCAGCGCGCCGTTGAGCCAGTCGGGGTGCTGGCGCAGCCACTCCATCACTGGCGCGAAGGGCATGCCGGCCAGGCCCTCGCGGCCCTTGAGAAGCGGCGCGCCCGGCCAGGTGCTGGTGAGCAGGCTGGTCTTGCCGATGCCGGGATCGCCCAGCACGACCACGGTCGCGGCGGCCTGGCTGCGCAGGCGCACCTGGTCGTCGGCACGCCCGGGCAGCGGCGCGCTGTCGCTGCCGCCGGTGGCACCTTGGGACACGGACGGGTCCGGCGCATCGCCCGCACCGCCGGCTTCCCGCCAGAGGTCGAGCAGGGCCGCGCGGAGGTCGGCGGGCTCGTCGCCGGCGGCCCGCCCCAGCGCGCGGGCACAGGCCGCGCGCCAGGCCGCCTGCCACCGGCTGCCGTGGTCGTCGACCCAGGCGCGGAACTCGGCGAAGCCCGGCAGGCGGTAGCCCTGCAGCCAGTGGCGTGGCGGATGGGCCAGCAGGGCCTGCATGTCCGCGTCGGCCACGGCCTGGGCGAGCAGCGCCAGGTCCGTGGGCAGCACCAGGCGCAGCCGGGTGCGCTCCGACGCCAGCGCCTCGTCGCAGCCCCAGTCGGCCAGCAGCGCGCGCAGCCGGTGCAGGTTGGTGCGCAGGCTGTGCTGGCCCTCGGCAGCCGGCCGGTCGGGCCAGAAGCGCGCGACCAGGGTCTCGCGATCGATCCAGCCGCCGCGGCCGTCGTCGTGCGCGGCCAGGCACAGCAGCAGGGCGCCCGGCACGGTCGCGGGCACGGCCAGGCGGGCTCCTGAGGCGTCCCAGCACGGCGAATGCAGCAGGCGCAGCATGATGGGACGACTGTGCCACGGCAGCATCACTGCCGCGTCACTGCCCCCCTGCGCCGGGTCGGCCGCCCGACCCACGCAACGGCTGCGGCGGCGACCCGGGACGTGCGCGGCCGACAGGGACCGCGGCAGGCGGCAGAATGGAACCGATGCCCGACGCCCCCCTCCCCGATCCCCGCCTGGCCCTGCGCCCGCTCGCCGGCGTGCGCGTGCTCGAGTTCTGCCAGGTCGCCTCCGGCCCCTTCTGCGGCATGCTGCTGGCAGACTTCGGCGCCGACGTCGTCAAGGTCGAGCCCCCCGAAGGCGACGGCATGCGCAGCTGGCCACCGCTCACCGACGGCTACAGCGAGAACTTCGCCAGCCTGAACCGCGGCAAGCGCTCGATCGCGCTCGACCTCAAGGACCCGGCCGGGCTGGCCTGCGCACGCCGGCTTGCGCTGCAGGCCGACGTGCTGGTCGAGAACAGCCGCCCGGGGGCGATGCAGCGCCTGGGCCTGGGCTGGGACTGGTTCGCCGAGCGCCGGCCGGGGCTGATCTACTGCTCGATCTCGGCCTACGGCCAGGACGGTCCGCGCGGTGGCGAGGGCGGCTTCGACCTCACGATCCAGGCCGCCGCCGGCGTCATGAGCGTCACCGGCGAGCCCGAAGGTGCGCCGGTCAAGGCGGGGGTGCCGATCGCGGACTTCGCCACCGGCCTGTACGCCGCGTACTCGATCGCGTCGCTGCTGGCACGCGTGCGCGCCGGCGGGCCGGGCGGGCAGGTCGACGTGCCGATGTTCTCGTCCACGCTGGCCATCTCGGCGCTGCAGACCAGCGAGTACTTCGGCACTGGCCGTGATCCGGCGAAGCTCGGCTCGGCGCATCCGCGCAACGCGCCCTACCAGGCCTACCAGGCGGCCGACGGCTGGTTCGCGATCGCCGCCGGCAACAACCGGCTGTGGGTGCAGGTCTGCGAGGTGGTCGGCGTCCCCGATCTGCTCGACGACGAGCGATTCCTGACTCCCACGCTGCGTGCGCGGCACCAGGCCGCGCTGAAGGCGCTGCTGGACCCGCACTTCGCGCGCCGCACGGTCACGCAGTGGCTGGCGGCCTTCGCGGGCGCGGGGGTCCCTTGTGCGCCGATCAACGGCTACGGCGCGGCGCTGTCCGACCCGCAGGCCGCTCACCTGGGCCTGGTGCAGCCGCAGACGCTGCCGAACGGCCACGTCACGCGTACCGTCGGCTGCCCGGTGCGGCTGGACGGCCACGCGCTGCCGGTGGACACACGCCCGCCGGCGCTGGATGAACACGGCGCGGCGATCCGCGCCACGGACCGATGGGTGACACGATGAACCAGCGCCTCTCGACCTTCGTCGCTGCGATGACAGCCCTCGTCGAGCGCGCGCCCGACGAGCCGGCGCTGCTGCGCGAAGGCCACACCCTGCTGGCCGGCCTCGTCGCCCACGACGACTGGCTGCCCGAGGCCGCCGCCCGCGCGCGCGAGGACCGCTATGCGCAGCACCTGCTGCACCGCGACCCCCGCGGGCGCTTCTCGGTCGTCAGCTTCGTCTGGGGCCCGGGCCAGCGCACGCCGGTGCACGACCACACGGTGTGGGGCCTGGTCGGCGTCCTGCGCGGCGCCGAGCGTTGCGAGGAGTGCACGCTCGGCGCCGACGGGCGTCCACGCCTGAGCGGCCACGCCCACGTGATGCGCCCCGGCGACGTCGAGGCCGTGTCGCCGACCGTGGGCGACTGGCACCGCGTCAGCAGTGCGCGCGAGGACGGGCTGTCGATCAGCATCCACGTCTACGGCGCCGACATCGGCGCCGTGCGGCGCCACCGGCTGGCCGACGACGGCACGGTCATTGCCTTTGTCTCCGGCTACGACAGCGAGCCGGCATGCTGAACACGACGCGCCGCGATGGCATCGTCACCCTGACACTGGCGCGACCGGAGCGCGGCAACGCGCTCGGGCCGGACCTCGTCGAGGCGTTGCTCGCGGGCGTCGACGACGCGTGCACCGACGGCTCCGCGCACACGCTGGTGCTGCGCGCCGAGGGGCGTCACTTCTGCACCGGGCTGGACCTGTCGGACCTCGAGCGCACGAGCGACGGCGACCTGCTGCACCGGCTGGTGCGCATCGAGACCCTGCTCCAGGCGATCTGGCACGCTCCGCTGCGCACCGTCGCGCTGGCGCAGGGACGCACCTGGGGCGCGGGTGCCGACCTCTTCGCCGCCTGCGAGGTGCGGGTGGCGCGGGATGGCACGAGCCTGCGCTTTCCGGGTGCGCAGTTCGGCATCGTGCTGGGCACGCGGCGGCTGGCCGAGCGCGTCGGCGCCGACCTCGCGCGCGCGCTCACCACGGAGGGTCGTGAGTGGACGGCGGCCGAGGGACACGCCTGCGGGCTGGTGACGACCGTGATCGGCGCCGGCGACGACATGCCGGCGTCGGCGTCCGGCGCGCCGGTGGTCGCCCCGGCCACCGCCCGCGCCCTTCGCGCCGCCACCCGCGCAGACCACCGGGACGCCGACCTGGCGGCGCTGGTGCGATCGGCGGCCACACCCGGACTGGCACAGCGCATCACAGCCTACCGCATCCGGCTGCGCGGCTGATGCCGCTGCTTGCAGCCCGTCGGGTGTCGTCACCGGGGCGGCGGTGCTGGACCGGCCGCCAGCCGGCGTGCACCGCGCGGCTCAGGGCTGCGCGCGCTGGCTGCGCTGCACGCCTTGCTGAAGGGCGTCCGCGGTACGGTCTCGCACCGATTGCTGCACACCCTGGATCTGCGCCTGCGCGGACGGCATCTCCGCACCCGCCGTCGCCGCGAACCCATCCAGCCGGGTGCCACCGACCGCACGACCGGCCATGCTGCCGACGCTGCCCGACGACGCCTCGGCGCTCCCGGACGCGGGACCGTGCACCCTCGTCGTCGACGGGCCGATCAGGCCGAGCGCACCCAGCGGGTGCTTCATCAGCGAGCCGACGACCACCAGCGCGACCAGGACTCCGACGAAACCGAAGATGGCTCTGAACATGGTGCGCTCACTCGTCGCGGGGGCTGTGTCCGGATGCCTGCCGCACGCGTGGCAGGCCGATCGGTGCAGTCTGCCCGTTGCAGCGGCAGCCGTGGCGCTTGATGCGGGAATGGTTCACACCGCGCCGTCAATCGCGCGCTGCGGCCTTTCGCTGGCGCCAGATCACGCGCCGGCGTGCCAGCCCGACCCGGATCTCGCGCCGGGCCGTGTCGTCGAGCGCACCCCAGGCCGCGATCTCGTCGATCGTGCGCAGGCAGCCCTCGCACCAGCCGGTGGC
>CAZQPN010000314.1:0-4298 GCA_964595215.1 uncultured Rubrivivax sp.
GGGCAGCGGGCGCTCGTCCGGCTCGGCGCTGCGGCACGCCGGCTCGGCGATCGGGCAGCGGTCGGCGAAGGCGCAGCCCGGCGGGCGCTCGTGCAGCGCCGGCACGCGCCCCGGGATGGTCGCCAGCCGCGTGCCGCGCGCCAGCCCGATGCGGGGCCGGGCGGCGAACAGCCCGCGCGTGTAAGGGTGGCCCGGCCGCGCGAAGACCTCGGCCGTCGGCCCCGACTCGACGATCTGCCCGGCGTACATCACCGCCAGACGCTGCACGCGGTCGGCCATCACGCCGAGGTCGTGGCTGACCAGCAGCAGCGCCATGCCGGCGTCGGCGACGAGGGCGGCGAGCAGGTCCAGCACCTCGCGCTGCACGGTGACGTCGAGCGCCGTCGTCGGCTCGTCGGCGATCAGCAGCTCGGGCCCGCAGGCCAGCGCGATGGCGATGACGACACGCTGGCGCTGCCCGCCGGACAGCTGGTGCGGGTAGGCGTCGAGCCGCCGCGACGCCTGCAGCACCTGCACGCGCTCGAGCAGCCGCAGCGCCTCGGCGCGCGCCGAGGCGCCCGACAGCCCGCGGTGCAGCCGCAGCGGCTCGGCGATCTGGCGGCCCACCGTGTGCAGCGGGTTCAAGGCCGTCATCGGCTCCTGGAACACCATGCCGATGCGCGCGCCGCGCAGCCGGCACCAGGCGCGCTCGCCGAGCGTCGTCAGCTCGGTGCCGCCGAAGCGGATCGACCCGGTGACGCGGGCAGCATCGGGCAGCAACCCCATCAGCGCCAGCGCCGTCAGGCTCTTGCCGCAGCCCGACTCGCCGATCAGCCCCAGCGTCTGGCCGGCGCCGAGCGACAAGGACACGCCGTGCAGCGCCGTCGCCGGACCGTGCGGCGTGGGCAGCGTGACGTACAGCTGGTCGACTTCAAGCAGGCTCAACGGCGGTCCTTCGGGCAGCGCCCTCCTGGCGTCGCCCGCGGATCGTCCCGGCGAGCTCGCACCGCCACGATACTTCAGCGCGCGCCGGCGCCCGCATCGCCGGCCTTGCAGCTCCCGCGCGCGGTGCCTGCAGGACGTCCCGACCCGCCGCTGCGACGCAAGACCCGTCGCGCCGTGCCCCGGCCGCCGGCAGGTTAGGCTAGCGCCTGTGATGCCCCCCTCCCCGACAACCTCCGCCCCGCCTCCCGCTCAGCGCAATCCGCTGCTCGAGATCGCGGTCACGATCATCGTGCCGGCGATCGTGCTGATGCAACTGAGCGGCCCCGAGCGCCTGGGGACCAGTGGGGCGCTCGTGCTGGCGTTGGCATTCCCGGTCGGATGGGGCTTGTGGGAGGGCCTGACGCGGCGCAAGCTCAGCTGGCTTGCGCTGCTGGGCGTGGTCAGCACCTTGCTGACCGGCGGCATCGGGCTGCTGAAGGTCGACCCGTTCTGGCTCGCCGTCAAGGAGGCCGCAGTGCCCGGGCTGATCGGGCTGGCGGTGCTCGGATCGAACTGGACGCGCTGGCCGCTGATCCGCATCCTCGTCTTCAACCCGTCGCTGTTCGACGTCGAGCGCATCCAGCGGGCGCTCGAGCAGCGCCGCAACACCGTGCCCTTCGAGTTGCGCCTGCGCACGGGCACGATGCTGCTGGCCAGCACCTTCCTCTTCTCTTCGGTGATGAACTTCGTGCTGGCGCGCTGGATCGTCACCAGCCCCGGCGGCACCGAGGCCTTCAACCAGGAGTTGGGGCGCCTGACGCTGCTCAGCTACCCCTTCATCGCCATCCCGTCGATGCTGATGATGATGGGGCTCATGTGGTGGCTGGCGCGCGGCGCCAAGCAGCTCACGGGGCTGGACATCGGGGACATGCTTCGGGGGCAATGAATCCGCGGTGGGCCGAAATCGGCCGATCCGCATCCGCGCCCGGCGACTCAGCTTCTGGCCGCTGCCACCTGCGCTCAAGGTGGATTGCCGACCGGGCCGTCGCCCGCCTGCTCCGCCGCCCCGTCGCTGCGCAGGTGCAGCGTCTGCGTCGGGAACGCGATCTCCGCCCCATGGGCCTCGATGATCTCGCCGATCTTCAGCAGCACGTCCTGCTTGACGTGGTGGTACTCGACCCAGACGATGGTCTTCGTGAAGGTGTAGACCATGATGTCCAGCGAGCTGGCGCCGAACTGGTTGAAGTTGACGATCAGCGTCTGCGTTGCGTCGATGCCCTCGTGCGACTGCAGCATCGCCCGGATGTCGTCGACGATCGACTTGACAGCCGCAAAGTCGTCGTAGCGCACGCCGATCGTCTCCCTGATGCGGCGGTGGCTCATGCGCGACGGGTTCTCGACCACGATGCTGGTGAACACCGCGTTGGGCACGTAGATCGGGTTCTTGTTGAAGGCGCGCACCCGCGTGTGGCGCCAGCTGATGTACTCGACCGTGCCCTCGATGCTCTTGTCCGGGCTGCGGATCCACTCGCCGACGCCGAACGGACGGTCCAGGTAGATCGTCAGCCCGCCGAAGAAGTTGGCCAGGATGTCCTTCGCCGCGAAGCCGACCGCGATGCCGCCGACGCCGCCGAGCGCCAGCAGGCCGCCGATCTGGAAGCCCAGCGTCTGCGCCATCGTGACGAGCGCGACGACCAGCACGACCAGACGCGACAGCTTGACCAGCGCGTCGATCGTCGTGTGGTCGATCTCCTCGCGACGATCGCGGCGCCGCGCTTCGACGTTGACCCCAATCTTGCCGGCGAATCGCCACAGGAACCACGCCACGCAGACGATCAAGCCGACGTCGCGGATCGCGAGCACCTCCTCGACGAAGGCGACGTCGATCTCGCGCTGCAGCACGCGCGCCATGTAGCCGGCGCCGATCAGCCACATCGCAATCAGCACCGGTCGACTGGCGCTTTGGATCAGGGCATCGTCCCACACCGTGCTCGTGCGGTCCGTCACCCGCGCCGCGTGACGCAGCAGCACCTGGGCCAACTGGTTGGCGACGACGGTGATCAGCGCGATCGCCAGCAGCGACGCGATCCACAGCTCAAGGCCGATGTTCTGGCTCAGGAATTCACTCAGGCGGTTCATCGCCGGCACTGTAGCGGCAACGACACGACGACCCGCGCAGAGTCAGCGGGCCCGCGCGAGCTTGGGGTCGAGCAGGTCCCGCAGCCCGTCGCCGAGCAGGTTCAGGCCGAGCACGCTGAGCATGATCGCCGCGCCGGGGTAGACGGCCAGCATCGGGGCGGCGAACATCTGCGTCTGCGCCTCGTTGAGCATGCGGCCCCAGCTCGGCTGCGGCGGCTGCGTGCCCAGTCCGAGGTAGCTCAGCGCCGCTTCGGCGAGGATCGCAGTGGCGAACGAGATCGTTGCCTGCACGATCAGCACGCTGGCGATGTTGGGCAGCACGTGGTCGACCGAGATGCGCCAGGCGCCCTTGCCGGCGGCGCGCGCGGCCAGCACGTAGTCGCGCGCCCAGACGGCGTTGGCCGCGCCGCGCGTCAGACGCGCGAACACCGGCACGTTGAAGATGCCGATGGCGACGATGCTCATCACCAGCCCGGGGCCGTAGATGGCGGTCAGCATGATGGCCGTCAGCAGCGCCGGGAAGGCGAAGGTGAAGTCGCTCGCGCGCATCACCAGCTCCTCGGTCCAGCCGCGCCGTGCGCTCGCGAGAAGGCCGAGCGAGACGCCGAAGCCCATGCCGATGCCGACCGCGATCAGCCCGACGACGATGCTGTTCTGGCTGCCGACCAGGATCTGCGAGGCGATGTCGCGCCCCAGGCTGTCGGTGCCCAGCCAATGCGCGGCCGAAGGCGGGCTGAGCTTGTTCGGGATGTCGATGTCGCCCGGCGGATAGGGAGACCAGACGAGCGACAGCAACGCCATCGCCGCCAGCGCGAGCGTCAGCACGGCGCCGACGACGAAGCTGCGATGGCCGAGCGCACGCCGCCCGAAGTCCCGCACGGGGTGGCCTCTCACGTGCTCAGGCCGCCGGCCGGCGCAGCCGCGGGTCGATCGCCAGGTACAGCAGGTCGACCGCCAGGTTGACCGCCACCACCACCGCCACCAGCAGCATCACGACGTCGCGCACGACGACGAGGTCCCGGTTGGCGATGGCCTGGAACACGAGCCGCCCCACGCCCGGCAGCACGAACACGTTCTCGACCACGATGGTGCCGGTGACCAGGTTGCCGAACTGCAGCCCGGCCACCGTCAGCACCGGGATCATCGCGTTGCGCAGCACGTGGCGGCGCATCGCCTGCGCCCGCGTCAGGCCCTTGGCGCGCGCGGTGCGCACGAAGTCCTCGCGCATCACCTCGAGCACCGCCGAGCGCGTCACG